>DATGDQ010000391.1:0-12788 GCA_035310785.1 Gemmatimonadaceae bacterium
GGATCCTCGACCTCGATGTCCTCGACCGAGATGCGGCTGCTTTCGGCGACCTTCTCGATATTGGACCGGGAGCCGAGCAGGATCGGATACGCGATCTGCTCGTCGAGCAGGATGCGCGCCGCCTCGATGATCTTCGGATCCTCGCCCTCCGGAAACACGACGCGCTTGGGGCTCTGCATCGCGCGGCTCATGATGCCGCGCATGATCCCGCGCGCGCGGCCGAGGCGAGTCTCGAGCGAGAGGCGGTAGTCATCGAGATCGATGAAGTGTGTCGCGACTCCGGTCGCGACGGCCGCCCATGCGACAGCGGGTGCCACCCAGAGCAGCACACGGGGGTCGAAGGCGTACGGAATGATGTAGTCCTTCCCGAACGCCACCGAGGACAGACCGTAGAGGCGCGCGACGCTATCGGGCACGCCCTGTTTGGCGAGCGACGCGAGCGCGCGCGTCGCCGCCATCTTCATCTCCTCGTTGATCTGCGTGGCGCGCACGTCGAGCGCGCCGCGGAAGATGAACGGGAAGCCCAGCACGTTGTTGACCTGATTCGGATAGTCGGAGCGGCCGGTGGCGATGATCGCGTCGTCGCGGACGGCGCGCACCTCATCCGGCAAGATTTCCGGCGTGGGATTCGCGAGTGCGAAGATGATTGGCCGCTCCGCCATCTCGGCGATCATCGCGCCCGTGATGACACCCCCAGCCGACAGTCCGACGAAGACATCGGCGCCGACGAGCGCCTCCTCGATGGTTCGCATCGGCGTGTCTCGCGCGAACCGTGCCTTGTACGGATCCATTCCGACCGTGCGGCCGGCATACACGACGCCGTGAAGATCGCTCATCGTGATGTTCTCGCGCTTGACGCCGAGTCGCACGTAGTGCTCCGCCGTCGACAGCGCCGCGGCGCCGGCGCCCGAGAAGACGACCCGCACATTCTCGATGTTCTTCGTCACGAGCTCGAGTGCGTTGAGCAGCGCGGCACCGGAGATGATCGCGGTGCCGTGCTGATCGTCATGAAAGACGGGAATCTTCAGCGCGTCGCGGAGCGTCTGTTCGACGTAGAAACAGTCCGGAGCGCGGATGTCCTCGAGATTGATCCCGCCGACGGTGGGCTCGAGCAGCTTGCAGAAGGTGATCAAGTCATCGGGAACCGCGGATCCCACCTCGATGTCGAAGACGTCGAGATCCGCGAATTGCTTGAAGAGATTCGCCTTGCCCTCCATCACTGGCTTCGAGGCGAGCGCGCCGATGTTGCCGAGGCCGAGCACGGCGGTGCCGTTCGTCACTACGGCAACGAGATTTCCCCTCGCGGTGTACTTGTATGCCTCTTCGGGGTTGCGCTGAATCTCGAGGCACGGCTCGGCCACTCCGGGCGAATACGCGAGCGAGAGGTCGCGCTGATTGTCGAGCGGCTTGGTGGGGATGACGGCGATCTTTCCGGGCCGTCCACGTGCATGATAGTCGAGCGCGTCCTCCCGATCGTAACTCATGGAGGGAAGCTAATGACGGGAGTTCCACGATGTCAGCAGCGGTCGTAGCTTATCCGCGTGCCGACAGCTTCGGAGTCAACCGTACGTCGTGGTGTCGTGCGACATGTGCTCATCGCGCTCGCGGTGGTCGCGCTCTCGCTGGTCGCGGATGGCTGGGTTGCGGCGCACGTGCGATATGAACACGTGTACGACACGGATTGGGGACGCATGCTCCGCACCTTCGGCTATCTCCCCCTCTGGCTGCTCGCCGCGCTCGCGCTCGCGCTGAATGATCGCGCGAGCAGGGAGTGGTGGCGCCGCGCCGCGCTGCTCGCGGCGGCTCCGACCGCATCGGGAATGATCGGCGAGCTTCTCAAGATCACCGTACGTCGCCTGCGTCCGCCCGATGATGGCAGCGGCTATCGCTTTCGCGCGTTCAGCGATCACCCCTTCAGCTCGCGCGGCTTCGGCTTCCCGAGCAGCCACGCCATCGTCGCCTTTGGCGCCGCCGCGATTCTCGCGCACCTGTTCCCGCGCGCGCGTGTGGTGTGGTACGCGGCCGCCGTCGGCTGTGCGCTGAGCCGATTGCTCGCCCATGCGCACTACCTGAGCGATGTCGTGGCTGCCGCGTGCGTGGGGATCGGCGTGGCCGCACTCCTGTGGAATCATGAGAGGCCGCGCGCGGCCTGAGTTCCGGTGCTAGCCTGAAGCAAAGCCTCTGAGCAGGTGCAGCATGCAGCTGTCGGTGAGCATGTCGTTGTCGAGCTTGGGCGTCTCGAGCACCTTCGGCACACGCGCGAAACGCGCGTCCGTCATGATGCGGCGGAACGGCTCCTCGCCCAGCGAGCCGAAGCCGATCAGCGCATGCCGGTCGCGACGCGAGGCGAAGGGCGTCTTCGAATCGTTCAGGTGCATCACGCGCAGGCGTGCCAGGCCGAGTGCGTCGTCGAAGCGCCTCCAGACTTCATCGTACGCCCCGACGAGATCGTAGCCCGCGGAATGGATGTGACAGGTGTCGACGCACACTCCGATGCGCGCGCGATCCGGCTGGGGTACGCGCTCGATGATCCTGGCGAGCTCCTCGAACGTGGCGCCCAGCGATGTGCCGGAGCCTGCGGTGGTCTCGAGGCAGAGCACCGTGTCGCCGGGTGCGCGCGCCAGCGACTCCGCTATCGCGTCTGCATTACGCGCGATGCCGCTCTCGCGATCATCCATGAAGTTGCCGGGATGCGAGACGAGGTACGTGAGCCCCAACATCGAGCAGCGCCTGAGCTCGCACACGAATGACTCGATCGATCTGCGACGCAGCACCGCGTCCGGGCTCGCGAGGTTGATGAGATAGGAGTCGTGCGCGATCGTGACCTCGACACCGGTGAGCGCGAGAGCGGCGCGGAACTCATCCCGCTCGCAGACATCGCACTCGCGCTCGGCCCAACGGTTCGCCTGCTTCGTGAAGATCTGCATGGCCGTCGCCTGAATCGCGCGAGCGCGCGCGGGCGCAGCCGGTACACCGCCGGCGGCGGAGACGTGGGCGCCGAGGAGATGCGCCATCACTGACCGCTGGGACGCAGAAAGTCGATCGGATCGACCGCGTGCCCCTGGGGACGCAGCTCGAAGTGCAGGTGGGCGGGAAGGTCGGGATCCGCGCTGCCCACGTAGCCGATGATCTGCCCCTTCGTCACGACTGCGCCCTTCTCCGTCGTGATCTTGCTCAACGAGCCGTACACGGAATAGTCGCCTCCGGGATGTTGCACGATGACCGTGAGCCCATAGGTCCCGAACTGATCCGCGACGAGTACCTTTCCGGCCGCGACCGTGTGCACCTCCGTGCCCGTTGCCGCCTTGATGCCAATGCCGTTCCATCGAACGGTGGTGTTGTTCGGATTCACGACGCGGCCGAAGCTGTACAGGATGGGGCCCTGCACCGGCCAATCCATCGAGCCGTTTCCTCTCGAGATCGTGCTCGGCGCGCGCGCTGTGCCGGGCGACGCGCGCTCCGCGCGCAAGCGTGCCGACTCCAGATTCGCGATCACGCTGCTCAGGCGCGACTCGTCGCGCGAGATCGCCTCGAGCCGCGCGTCGGTGACCTGCGCACGGTGCTTGGCCTGCGCCAGGCTGCGCGTCTGCTCCTGGCGCAACGTCTTGAGACGGTCTTCCTCCTCGGCCTTCTCATCGAGATTGAGCTTGATGCTCTCCTGAAAGCGCACGAGGTTCGCGCGCTGATGATTGATCTGATTGCGCAGATCCTCCACGCGATGCACGAGCGTTTGGTCGCGCACCGCGAGCAGGTGCAGATACTTGTAGCGCGCGAGCAGCTCGCCGAAGCTGCGCGCCGAGAGCAGTACCTCGAACGAGAAGAGCGGTCCGCGCTTGAAGATGTCCACGAGTCGCCGGCGCAGCGTGGCCTGCTTCACGGTGATCTCGTCCTGCGCGCGGGCGAGATCGGATGTGGTGGTGCCGACCTCGCTCGTGATCGCCTCGAGCTGCGCATCGAGCGAGTGCATCACGCGCGCGGTGACGTCGGCCTCGCGATCGAGCGTCTCGACCTCCTCGGAGAGATCGTGCACGGTGTTCTGAAGGCTCGTGCGGCGGCGCTGCAGCTCTTCGCGCTCGTTCTTGAGCGCCTCCAGCCGGGCCTTCTCATCCTTGATTCGCTGCTCGGCGCTCTTCTGATCCGCGTTCTGCTGCGCCCGCAGCGCGGGAGTGCCAACGAGCAGCAGCGCGAGCATCACGGCCGCGCGCCCGCTCAGACGCGGCGTAGATGCCTCCCGACCGACAGGGCGCTGCCGAACAGTCCGATGACGCCGCCGCCGAGCACGCCGAGCGTCGCGATGCCGGGATCGAAGAAGGTGGTCTGAATGAGATTGTGGCTGATGACGGCGTTCGCGCCCCACGTGAGGAGCAGCGCGAGCACTCCGCCCACGATCCCCTTGAGGAAGCCATCGACGAGAAACGGTCGCCGCACGAAGCCGTCGGTGGCCCCCACGAGCCGCATGATCGAGATTTCCCTCGCTCGGGCGAGCACCGTCATGCGAATGGTCGTTCCGATGATGATCACCGCGACCGCCGCGAACAGAAGCCCGAGTCCGATTCCGGCGGCGCCGGCGATGTTCCGGATGTCGTAGAGCTTCTTCACCCAGTCCTCGCCGAAGCGTACGTCGTCCACGAAGGGATAGGTCTGGATGCGCTGGGCCACGTTCTTCACCGACGCGGGGTCTCGATGCCCCTCCTTGAGCCGCACCTCGATCGACGGCGGAAGGAAGCTCGCGTCGAAGACGTCCTGGAACTCCGGCAGCTCGGCGCGCGCGCGTGCCAGTGCCTGGTCGGGCGACACCTGCTGCACGAGCGCGACCTCGGGAAAGGACGAGATGTCGGCCATGGCGGTGCTCACGGCCTCGGGCAGCGTGCCGTCGGCCAGGAACGCAACGATCTCGACGTGCTCCTCGACTCCGCGCAGCGCGCGATCGACGTTGAGCACGAGCAGCCCGAACAATCCGAATGCAAAGAGGCTGAATGCGATCGTGACGACACTCAAGGTGCTGAGCAGTGGCGAACGGCGCACTCCCAGCGCGACTTCGCGAAAGGTCAGCCGCATCAGGTGGGAGTGGACGAGGTACCGATACCCGCGCCGTTGCCTTCGGCGGAGTCGAACACGAGCTGTCCGCGATTCACCTCGATCACCCGGTAGTTGTGTCGCTTGACCAGCTCGAGGTTGTGCGTCGCCATCAGCACGGCCGTGCCGCCGGCGTTGATGTCGCGCAGCAGCTGGAACACGCCGCGCGTCGCGCGGTCATCGAGATTGCCGGTTGGCTCGTCCGCAACCAGGAGCACCGGATCGTTCACGAGCGCGCGCGCGATCGCGACGCGCTGCTGCTCGCCCCCCGAGAGCTCCTTCGGATAGCTCGTGCCCTTGCTCGCGAGCCCGACCTGGGTGAGCAGGCGACTCACGCGCGCCGAGATCGAATCCCGCGGCGCGCCCGTGACCTCGAGTGCGAAGGCGACGTTCTCTTCGGCCGTACGGTCCTCGAGGAGCCGAAAATCCTGGAACACGACTCCGATCTTGCGGCGAAGGCGCGGAATCTCGGAGCGCGGGAGCGAGGAAGTGAGACTGCCGCTCACGCGCACCTCGCCGGCCGTGGGTGTTTCCTCGACGATCACGAGTCGGAGAATGGTCGACTTGCCGGCGCCGCTCGGCCCCGTGAGAAACGCGAACTCACCCTTGTTGACGCGAAAGGTCACGTCCTGGAGAGCGAGTCCGGTGCGCGGATATTCCTTGACGACGTGCGAAAAGCGGATCATCGGCGGAGCGCGCTCGGTGGGGGATCGCGAAACATGACGAGCGGTAGGGTCAGTGGAAGATACATCGATGACGCGGCGCGCAGCCGCGTGTCACGACCTGCGCCCAGCGGCTAGACGAGACCCGGATCGCGGGGCGTGCCGTACGCCGCCTTGACGAGCGTGACGATCTCCGAGGGCGACGCGCCCGCGACGTCGCGGAGCACCACATCGCCGCGGGGCAGGGAGTCGTCGATGCGCACGGTGGCGAGCTCCTGTCGCCGCGGACCGTGTACCCACACCAGCTCGCCGTCGCTGATGAGCCGCATGCGCGCATCGTCGCTGCGGATCCGGACCTCCGTTCCGCGTTCGGCGTCGCCTGCGCGTGTCGCGATCAGCTGCGCCACCCTGAGGGGCGCGTTGAACTGCTCACTCACGTCACCGCGCCCACCACGACATAGCTGCCGTCCAGCTCCATCGCGAGCCGCCGGCGGCACAATGCGCTCAACACGCGCTCGACCTGCTCCGGCTCGATCTCCGCCTCTCGCGCGAGGTCCACGGCCATTGCGCGGCCCAGCCGCAGCATCGCTTCCCACGCGCGGCGTTCCGGGTCGTCGACCGTGCCCACGAGCACGACGGTGCCATCCTCGGCCTGCGCGACGATCGCGAGTCCGTGACGCTCGAGCACCGTCTCGATCGCATCGAGGTGCGAATCGCTCACGCCTCGAAAGAGAAAGTAGGCGTCACGGGGTGCATTGGCATCGGCGTATCGCATCAGGAGCTTCGCCACGATCTCATCCGCACACGAATAGTCGAGTAGACCCACGTGCGAGAAGTCGATCACGGTGAGTGAGCGCTCGCCCAACTCTGACAGCTGCTTTTCGATGCCGTCTCGAACCGCGGCGCCGGTCGGTCGCGTCACGAGATCGGAGTAGAGATCGCACACGGTGCGGCGAAGCACGGTGCTTAGGTCGATGTGGTTGATCACCGGTCGGTAATCCGCTCCGGTATGGTTATTTGCATCTGGGCACCTGGGAACGGCGGTAGCTTCTCTTCGAGCGGGACATCTTCGTCCCAGCTCGGTACGATGGCGATTCGAGCAGTGCCGGATCGGACGGACAGCTTGCCGTCCCACCGGCCGATATAACGACGGACGCCGGCGAGTCCCTGCCCGCGTCCCGGATCCCGAAAGCGGCTCACGCCGCGAATGACAGCTTCCTCGAGCGCCATGCCGTCGTCCCATCGATCGCTCATGCGACGGCCCTGCGCGCTCTCGAGCGACTGGCGGAAGCCGACGCCCGCATCGCACACGGCAATCACGACGACGCGGCGACCGAGGCGCTTCTGCCAGCGATACGTCTGTACGGCCACCCACCCGCCCCGGCCGGCATGCTCGACGATGTTCTGACACGCCTCGCTCAACGTCATTGCGAAGCCCATCGTCGCCTTCGCGTCGATGTTGAGCTCCTTCACGAGAATCGACGAGGACTTCTGCTGAATGCGTCCGACCACCTCGTGCACGTCCTCGCTCTTGGCGACGGGCGTGATCTCGAGCAGTACATCGGCCTCTCCGCTGGCGCGCGCGCGATGTGTGGTGCCGTGCATCTCGAACAGCTCTTCGGCGTGCTTGAAGAAGCCCGTTCGCGCCCAGTACGAGCCCGTCTCCTCTGACTCGGGCGACACGAGGGCCGGCTTCTCGGCGCGCGTCTGCGCGACGGTCAGCAGAGCAGTGAGCCCGTACGGCGACGCCCAGCGCGTGTGGCGTCCGTCGAGCAGCACCTTCTCGTCTACCGGAATCGGAGCGAGATGCTCCAGCACGGTCTCGAAGGTCCGCTCGTCCAGCGAGGGCGGAAGATTGATGATCGTGGTCATTGCGTGATCAGCTCCCCTCGCAGATGTCGCGTGAGCCCGCTGGCGCCGCGAAACGTCACGTTGCGCGCGGCCGCGCCATGGGCCGCTCGCATCGCGCCCGTGATGTCGTCGCCCGCCAGGAGCCGCGAGAAGAAGGTCGCTCCCCACACGTCACCGCATCCGGTTGGATCGCCGCCGTCGAACATGGTGGGCACGGGAACGAGCGCGGTGCGCAGCGGACCGACGTTGCTCATGGCCGCGTGCGGCGCCTGGAGATCGGCGAGACGGTCGAACCCCGGCGCCGCGAAGTAGACCGCGCCGCGTGAGCCCAACGTGACGGTGAGGCATCGCACGCCGGCCATCATCGCGGTTGCGGCGAGCTCCATCGGATCGCGCGCGACCGTCGTCACCTCGTCCTCGTTCATCTGGAGCAGATCGAAGCAACGGCACCACTGCTCGATGTTCGGCAGCGGCTGGAGCACGCGCCATCCGTCCGGCTGCACCGCGTGCACCTTCATGTGCAGATCACAGTAGATCGGCCCGGAGAAATTCTGCCGAATGAGCTGGCACGTCTCGAGGTCGAGCTCCCATCCGCTCATGAAGTTGATGTAGATCGCGTCGAGATCGCGCAGCAGCGGCTTGAGCCCCAGCCAGCTCCATCCCGGCAGTCCGCCGGTCAACTTCTCGGCGCGGCGCTCGCTCGTCTCGTAGCGCAGCTCGACGCGATTGTTCGGGTAGGGCACGCCGATGAGCGCCGCGTCGGGCGCGACGTGGCTGAGCGTGGCGATGAACTCGCGTGCGCGCGGCGCCAGGTCGTCGCCGACCTTCACGAGAGGCACGATCTCCCAGTCATCGGCGAGACTCGCATCGAGCGCACTCAGCGCGTACGCGCATCCGCCCCACTCGGTCACCGGCTCCGAGCGCGGATCGCGGCCGTAGATCGTGTCCCACACGAAGGTGCTGATGACGCCGAGTCGCTTGCGACGCATCATCTCAGACCGCCCCCAAGCGCTGCTGCTTGAACGTCGCGACCGCACCGACCATGCCGGCACTGCTCCGAAGCGAACCAGCGACGATGCGGCATGCGTCGACGGCCGGGCGGAAGGCGCGCCGCTTCACCTCTGCGCGCAGCGGCTCGAACAGCGGCTCGCCCGCCTGAGTGACGCCGCCCGTGATCACCACGACATCCGGATTCAGGATGTTGAGCAGGTTGCCGACGCCCGTGCCCAGGAATCGCGCCGTGTCGCGCACCACCTCGAGGGCGAGCGCATCGCCCGCGTGCGCAGCGGCGTAGATCGTTGCGGCAGTGAGCTCGTCGAGCCGGCCATCCACCATGCGTCTGAGCATCGAGACCTCGTCACGCTCGAGCGCCTCGCGCGCGCGCAGCGCGATCGCGGGACCCGACGCGTACGCCTCGAGGCAACCATAGTTGCCGCAGCGGCAGTAGCGCCCGGTGGAGTCGATGGTGGTGTGCCCGATCTCACCGGCGACATCCGACGAGCCGTGATAGAGCACCCCGTTCAGGATGATCCCGCCGCCGATCCCCGTGCCGATCGTGATCCCGACGACGTTTCGCGCTCCCTGCGCCGCGCCCTTCCACCACTCGCCCATCGTCGCGCAATTCGCGTCGTTGTCGAGCGCAACCGGAAGTCCGATGCGATCGGAGATCGAGTCGCGCAGTGGAAAATCGCGCCAGCCGAGGTTCGGCGCGACCACCACCACGCCGCGCTCGCGGTCGAGCGGTCCGGGCGCGCCGACACCGATGCCGAGGAAGTCGTCCTCGCGCGCCTTCTCGGTCGCCGTGACGTCTGCGATGACTTCCGCCACCATCGTCGCGATGCGATGCACGACGGCCTCCGCGCCGAGCTCCGCGTGCGTGGCCGCCTGCCGTACGGCGAGCTGCTTGCTCCCGTCTTCCGGCATGGCGCCGACGACGATGTTGGTGCCGCCCAGATCGACGCCGACGATGAACTTCGCGCGCCCGGCGCTCATACGCGCATCTCCATCGCCTCAGCAGGCATTGAGCACCTCATCCACGGCGATCGCGACCGCGTCCACTCCAAGCTCGCGCATGCAGCGCCAGTGCCCGAGTGGACAGCGGGGAGGACCGTGATGATGGCAGGGGCGACAGGCAAGCGCTTCAAGTCCCAGGGAGATGGAGTCAGGAGCCAGCGGACCAAAGCCAAAAGCTTCGACCGTCGGCCCAAAGATAGTGATCGTCGGCGTGCCCATGGCGGAGGCCAAATGCTGCGGCGCCGAGTCATTAGTAACCAGCAACTTCGCACGACGCAGCAATTCGGCTGAGGCAAGCAACGTCAACGAGGCCGTTCCGTCAACCACCCCTTGCGCACCGGAAAATTCAGCGATAGATGCGGCCTCCGAACCGTCCGCACGACCGCCGATGATTGCCAGGCGATAGCGCTCGGCGAGCCGCTTCGCGAGCTCCGCGTAGCCAGGCCAGCGCTTCGTCGCCCACACGCTTCCGGGGGCCAGCGCGATGATGGGCCGCGAGTCATCGGTGACGCCGAGCAGCGCATCCACGGCCTCGCGCTCGGCGGGCCCGGGAAAGAGTTTCGGACGCACCTCGGTGTTCTGGACGACGAGGTCACGCTCGGCATCGCTCATCGTGGAGAACGCGAGTCGCAGCAGTCGCTCGGCGTGATGCCGATCCTCGCGATACGGAACGCGCGCGGTGTAGAGCGACTGTCCCGGCGACGCCTCGAAGCCGACGCGCTGCCCGTAGCCGGCGGCGAGCGCGAGCGCTCCACTGCGCGCCGATCGCTGGGCGAGATACGCGATCGGCGACGGTGCTCCGCTCGGCGTCTCGGGTGCGCGCACGCGTTGCGCGAGGCGGAGGAATCCGAGCAGCCCCGCGTCCGCGCCTCGCTTGTCGTACACGATCAGCTCGTGGATGTCCGGATTGCCCGTGAGCAGCGGCGCCGATGCGGGCGTCACCACCACGCTCACGGGACCACGCGTCGCGAGCTCCGCGATGAGCGGGGTGGTGAGCACAGTGTCGCCGAGGAAGCTGGTCTGAATGACCAGCTGGTGTGGGCCCGTCGCGAACGCGAGGGCCATCAATCCACCTGAAGCACCGCGAGAAACGCTTCCTGCGGAATCTCCACCGAGCCCACCTGCTTCATGCGCTTCTTTCCTTCCTTCTGCTTCTCGAGAAGCTTGCGTTTTCGCGAGATGTCGCCGCCGTAGCACTTGGCGAGAACGTCCTTGCGAAGCGCCTTCACGGAGCTGCGCGCGATGATCTTGTTGCCGATCGCCGCCTGGATCGCGACCTCGAACAGCTGGCGCGGGATGAGCTCCTTCAGCTTGTCCGCAACCTTCCGTCCCCATTCGTACGACTTGTCGCGGTGAATGATCACCGAGAACGCATCGATCGGGTCGCCGTTGATCAGCATCTCGAGCTTCACGAGGTCGCTCTCGCGATAGTCGAGCATGTCGTAGTCCAGGCTCGCGTACCCGCGGCTGATCGTCTTGAGCTTGTCGAAGAAATCGAGAATGATCTCGCCGAGCGGGAACTCGAAGTCGAACTCGACGCGCGCGGTGTCGAGGTACGACATGTTCTTGTAGATGCCGCGGCGCTCGGTGGCGAGCGCCATGATCGGCCCGATGTACTCGGACGGCGCCATGATGCGCGCCTTCACGAACGGCTCCTCGATCCTGGAGATCAGGCCCGCGTCGGGGAGCTTCGCGGGACTCTCGAGCAGCTGCATCGTCCCGTCGGTGAGATAGACGTGATACTCGACGCTCGGCACCGTCGTGACGAGGTCGAGATCGAACTCGCGCTCGAGACGCTCCTGCACGATCTCCATGTGCAGCAGCCCGAGGAACCCGCACCGGAAGCCGAAGCCGAGGGCCGTGGAAGTCTCGGGCTCGTAGTTCAGCGAGGCGTCGTTGAGCTGGAGCTTCTCGAGCGCATCGCGCAGGCCCTCGTACTGCTGCGTGTCCGTCGGATAGAGACCCGAGAACACCATCGAGTGCACGTCCTTGTAACCGGGCAGCGGCTCGACTTCGGGCTTGGACGCATCGAGCACCGTGTCACCGGCGCGCGTTTCCTTCACGGTGCGCACGTTGGCGACGACGAAGCCGACCTCACCGGGTCCGAGTGAATCCGTCTCGACCTGACGAAGCTGGTTGTAGCCGACCTGCGCGACCTCGTACGACTGTCCGGAGCCGGCCGCGAAGCGAATCTGCATCCCCGGCTTGAGCACGCCGTCGATCACGCGCACGCTCGGCACCGCGCCGCGGTAGCGATCGTAGTACGAATCGTAGATGAGCGCGCGCAGCGGGGCGTCGGCATCGCCCTCGGGGGGCGGCACACGCTTCACGATGGCCTCGAGCAGTTCCGGAATGCCGATCCCTTCCTTCGCGCTCACGAGCAGAATGTCATCGACGTTGGCGCCGAGCAGATCGTGGAGCTCCTGTTTGCGGCGCTCCGGCTCCGCGCCGGGCAGATCGATCTTGTTGAGGATGGGGATGATCTCGAGTCCCGCGTCCATCGCGAGAAACAGATTCGAGAGCGTTTGCGCCTGAATCCCCTGCGACGCATCGACGACGAGAATCGCTCCCTCGCACGCCGCGAGCGATCGCGATACCTCGTACGTGAAGTCGACGTGTCCCGGCGTGTCGATGAGGTTGAACTCGTACGCCTCGCCGTTCTTCGCGTTGTACGTCATGCGCACGGCATTCAGCTTGATCGTGATGCCGCGCTCGCGCTCGAGATCGAGGGTGTCGAGCACCTGCGCCTTCATCTCGCGCTTCTGCAGCATGCCCGTGGCTTCGATCAACCGGTCGGCAAGCGTCGACTTCCCGTGGTCGATGTGCGCGACGATGCAGAAATTGCGGATGTGATCGAGCTTCAACGGTGATCCGGGTCGCGGGATGAGGAATCAGAAAATATAACGGTCTCGACACGTCTACGTCGGTCGCGTGACAGTTGGTTTTGAGTTCGACGACGCCTAGCTTGCTCACTTCAATGGATACGGCACGCGCGACGCGCGCCGATCTGCTCGATCCCGCAACCATCGCGGCGCTCGGACGGATCGAAGTCACGGCTCGGTGGATCGTGGATGGGTTCCTTTCCGGGCTGCATCGTTCGCCACGGAAGGGATTTTCGGTGGAGTTTGCCGAGCATCGTCCGTATCAGGCGGGCGATGAGCCTCGTCACGTCGATTGGAAGCTCGC
>DATGDQ010000392.1:0-14199 GCA_035310785.1 Gemmatimonadaceae bacterium
GTCGCGGTTCCGGACACCGTGCCCTTGAGCCGCGGAAAGCTCTCGAAGAGATACTGAATCGTGCGAAGATCGAGTGTGGCGATGTCGACATCCATCTTGTGGAACTTCGTGTTCGACGGAACGAGGATGTCGAGGGCGCCGTGCATCGTCGCCCTGCTCACCGCGCCGGGCACGTGCTTGTCGCGAAACGTCATTTGCGCGTTGTCGACATGCCAATCGGTGAGCAGGCCGCCTGGCCCGTGCACATTTCCCGTGAACGTCCCCTGCCAGTCCACGGGAAATGGTCCGCCCGCCAGCGTGCGCAGCAGATCGAAGTCGAGTGGCGAGAATTGCGCGTCGACGTTCGTCACGCCGAGCACGGGGAATCCCACCTGAAAGGTCATCGCCCCCGTGAGGTGCGACTTCGTGGAGCGCATGTCCATTTTGCTCAGCCCGTACTCGAGCACGTGCGCGTCGCGAACGTTGTTCCGGATCGTGAGCTCCAGCTTGCCGCCGCCGGTGCGCGGCAGCGTCGGGTACACCCACCCGACATCGCTCATCGAGACCGAGTCCGCCCACACGTGCACGTCGTAGTGCGTGGGCACGGGACCGCCCCAGGACACACGTCCCTGCGCGTGGCCCGTCGATCCGGGGAGATCGAAATGGTGCAGCTCGAAGAGGACCGTGTCGCCCAGAATGCGCACGGGACCACGCGCATTCCTCAGCTCGATGGGGGGATCGTTCTCGCTCACGCGCATGTCGCCGATCGAGATCAGCTTTCCCACACTGTCCGGATCCGCGAGTCGCACGTAGGGCGAACGCAGCTCGCCATGCGTCCAGCGGCGCGTCTGCTTGATCCCCTCACGCGTGCGCCGCCATTCGTGCAGCGTATCCCGGAGCGCAACCCGAATCGCACTGTCCCGCCGTGCGCCCTTCAGCGAGTCGGGCGGGGACCACAGATCGGTGAGCGTGAACGTCACGTTGTGGAGCACGGCGCTGTCGATCACGATGTAGTCGCCGAGCGACCTGCCCCGTGGAAGTCCCGCCTTCTTCTGTCCTTCGGGGAAGACGTGACGGAAGCTCCACTGGTGGTCCGCACGCCGGCGAAGATAGAAGTTCAGCCGGTTTACCTCGAGGTACGAGAGAAGGATGCGCTTGTCGAGCACATCGCGCGGATCGTAGCGCGCGATGATCGGTCCCGACGCGGCCACGAGCGAATCCTCCTCATCACGAATCGCCAGCGAGTCGATCTGCAGCTCCGTGAACAGGCTTCCGGTAATGCGCCCGATATACAGCGTGCCGCGATTCCCCATCGCGCTCGAGAGCTGCGAATTGATGAGCGACCGGAGTCGTGCGCGGCCGAGCTGCGTCTGCGTCGTCGCGAGAATGGCCCCGACCACGCTGATGCCCAGAAGCAGCAGGATACCGGCGCTGATGAGCGCGACGAGACGTCGGCGCGACATGCGCTAGAACGCCTGCCCGATGCTGAAGTTGAACGTGAGCTTGCTCAGAACGCTCTCGCTGGGCTTGGGCGTGAACGTCGGATCACAGGTCTCCCCCGGCCCGACCACGCCGGACGACAACTCGTTCCCCGGACTCACGCATCGAAGCACGTTGTCCTTTCCCACGAAGTATGCGGAGCCGGCCGTCGACGCATAGCCGTTGTATGCCACGTCCACGCGCAGTGGCCCAATGGGCGAGCGCACGCGCACGCCAACGCCCGGGGTCACGCGAAGATCCGAGAACGTGAAGCGCTGCTGCGGCCGGTTCCACACCTGTCCGGCATCCACGAACGTCGCGAACTGCACGCGTCCGCCGAATGACGGAAGCCGGTACCGCCACTCGGCGCTCGCGACGATGAGCGTGTTGCCGCCCGTGGGCGAATATTGCAGCACGCGCGAGCTGGAATCGGCGCTGAAGAGCTGCGTCGGATTTCCGCCGATCACTGCGCTGTTCACGGCAAACGTGTCCACGATGTAGACCACCGGTCCGAGCAGGTTCTGGCTGAATCCGCGAACGGAGTTCGGTCCGCCCGCATAGAGTCGCTCTTCCGGCGGTACATAGGCAGTGGCTCCATGCGTCGTAAATCCGCTGAGCACCGCGGCCAGCTGCAGCCTGGCCGCGAAGGTGGAAGCTCCCGCCGTCTTGTACACCGCACCCTCGGCGAGGACTCGACTGAATCGCGTGCCGTTTGCGGTGTCGAGGGAGGTCGTGCCACTCCGGAGCTCGAGATGGAGCTGATTCCCGTTCGATGGGTCGAGCAGCTGATCGGAGCGGTCGCGCACGATGGACGCACCGAACACGTGGAGGCTGCCGTTCTGCTGGAGGCGCGCGATATCGGCGAGCGCACAGCGGTTGAAGAGCTGGCAGAACACCGCGGGCGAGGCCGTCGTGCGCCCGTACTCCACCCGGTAGGAGACGGTGAGCGGAAGTCCGGGGCGCAGATCGCGCGGCTGAAGGTCGCGCGACACCTCGGCCGCCCCACCGATCAGCGTCTCGCGAACGTACGCGCGGAACTCCGAGGTTCGCTCGCTGAAGAGCGTGAACGAGGGAAGCGTACGCGGTCCGATGAGCCCGCGCAGGCGAATCGTTCCGGATGAGTAGTAGTTGAGGCGATTGCTGATCGAGTCGTTCCGCACATCGCTCGGGCAGAGCGCGATGTGCGAGAGCCGGCCATTGAGCTCGAGGCGTCGCGCACCACCCAGGAAATCGCGATTCGCGAGACGCGCCTGCGTGCGGATGCAGTCGAGCGTGGCCCATCCGGCGCCGACGCCCAGCGACGTCATCTTCGCCTCGTTCAGCCGCACGAGCACCGTGAGCGAGCTGTCGTTGGGCTGCAGGCTGTCGGGTGCGAGCTCGACATCCACATGGCTGTACGTCTCGAGCTGGTAGAGATCGCGCTCGCTGCGAACGAGATCCTTCGCTCGAAAGACATTCCCGACCTTGAACGAGAGCAGCCGTCGCACGGTGCTCGTGTCGATCTTCGCCGAATCGCCGCCGGGCGCGATCTGATACCGGATCTGCCCGATGTGCGCGACATGGCTGGGGATCGCCAGCGGCTGGCCGCGAAACTGCTCGAAGAACTGGTACTCGACCTGAGCGCGATCCGTTGCCGGATCGACCTCGCTCGAGGCCAGTGGCGCCGCGGCATACGGATAGCCGCTGTCCTGCAGTTGCTCGCGCACGGAATCGATCACCGACTGCAGCTCGACTTTCGTGAAGATGTGGTTGTGTCGGAAGTGATCGAGCTCCCGCAGCAGGCGCTCGCGGTCCGCCACGGAGTCGAGACCGGTCACGACCAGCGTGTCGATCATGACTGGAGGTCCTTCGGTGACTCCGAACCCGACCGCAACCGCGCCGGTGCCGGCGGGCTTCACCGAGGTCTTCACTGCGGTCTTGTAGTAGCCCCGCAACCGATAGAAGAGCCGAATGCGAACCGCGTCGCGCGAGAGCTCCAGCGTGTCGAGGCATCGGCGTGCGCCGATCGGGAGGTGCAGGTGGCGCCGCGTGAAGCTCGACGGAGAGGTGACGATGACGTTCGCCAGGTCCGAGCTCGGAAAGTGCTCGTTGCCCGTGAAGGTGACGGAGCGAACCTCGAGATCACCGGGGTCGCACGCAATGTCCTGTGCCCGCAGAGCGCCGGGAAAAGCGGCCGGAAGAAGAAGCAGCAGGGCGGCGAGAAAAACCCGTCGCATCACCCGCGTGTTCGCGTGGATGCGGTATCCCGGGCCTGTGCATCGGACGGCTCGAGCTCGAACGGCGCGCGCTCGGCCAGCAGCCGAGAGAGGTAGAAGACGGCGAGACCGGTGCCCACGGCCAGCGCGATGGAGGGGAGGAGCGCGCGGCCATGCACCGGCTGCCGATCATCGTAGCGGACGATCGACTCGTCGCGCATCCCGTTCGTTTCCGTCATTGACACCCTTGCGTGTGCGCCGCGTCCTGGTTGACCGGACGACCGAGCGCTGACGTGTGCTACACTGTTTGCACGAGGATGGTACCAGGCCCGCGCTGTTTCGCGCGCCGCTTCACCTCCGCCGCCAGCGACCCGATGTGCCCAGTCGAGATCCAGCGGTCCGGCCCGATCTGGAGCACTGCTGCCGAGAGGCGCGCGATCGGAAAGTCGCGCGCCCGTCCTTCCCGGTCGACACCTGTGAAATGCCCGCGCCGGACCGCCTCGTCACCCACCGCGTTCCTCGCCACGTCCACGAACCGAAGTGCACATTCCCGCGCGATCGCGAGCGCACGCTGCACCGTGGTGACGGCAATGAAGTCATCGCCTCCGATGTGCCCGACGAAATCCGTTGGCGACCCCGTCGTCTCGATCGCGCCTCGGATCGCCTGCCCCATGTCTCTGATCACCATGTCCGCGATCGAGAAGCCGAACGTGTCCGCGAACGGCTTGAAGTTGTCGAGATCGATGTAGCAGATCGCGAACGATTCTCCAGCCTCCGCGCGACGCTCGATCTCGTCCTCGATCGCCTTTCCTCCAGGAAGCCCGCTCGTCGGATTTCGATCGCCCTCGCGCCGTACGATGCGTAGTAACGCTACGATTCGCGCTCTGAGCTCACGAGGATCGAACGGCTTCGCGAGATAGTCATCCGCACCCGCCTCGAATGCGGCGACCTTGTGCTTGATGTCTCCCTGCGCCGTGAGCATCAGGATCGGGATGCGCGCGGTGAACGGGTTCAGCTTCACGGCGCGACACACGTCCAGCCCGCTCATGCCGGGCATGACGAGGTCGAGCACGAGCAGATCAGGCTCGCGCTCCTGGATCGACGCGAGTGCGGACAATCCGTCGGCTGCCAGATCCGTCTCGTGCCCCGCCGTTTGGAGGACTTCGCGCACCATCAGGCGCATGTCCTCATTATCGTCGACGCACAGGACGTAACTCACGATTGACGCTTCACTTGGGGCCCGATAAGTTCACTCGAATAGTACCGCTGTGTCAACGTCGTAGCCACGTGATGGCGACGCGCGGGCGCGCTCCGGCACGGGTCCGCAATCCCTCTTTCGCTATCACAGTTGCCATCCCGGTTGTTCTCACAGTTGCGCTCACGCGCTCACCTGACATTCGTTGCAGTCCTCGCTCTCGCCGCTTGTCGCGGTGGCGAAGCCGCGCATCGTCGCACGCTCGTCGACGCACGCGACCGTTACGATCCAAAATCTCTCGACCCAGCACTCTCGACCGATGTTCCGACCGGCCGAGCGGTTTCGTACCTCTTTGACGGACTGACGCGCTTCAGCCCTGACGCGAAGGTCGGGCCAGCACTGGCCACCCGGTGGGACGTTTCTCCGGACGGCCGCACGTATCTGTTCCACCTGCGCCCCGGCGTCCGTTTTCACGACGGAACTCTGCTGCACGCGAGCGACGTGGTACACAGCTTCACGCGCGTGCTCGATCCTTCGAACAAGTCCGGACGACCCTGGCCACTCTTTCCCATCGCAGGGGCACGCGCCTTCGCTGCGGGAAAGGCGCCCGCCGTGGCGGGTCTCGCCGCAGTCGATGACAGCACCGTCCGCGTCACCCTCGATACCGCGCTGGCGATCTTCCCAAAGTTACTCGCAATGCCGGTCGCATCGGTGGTGCCCGCGAAGATTTCCGCGGATTTCGGCGAACACCCGATCGGCACGGGTGCCTGGACACTCGTCTCGTGGCAGCACGACGACTACGTGTTGCTCGCGCGAAACGCCGAGTACTTCGGCGGCGTGCCCAAGCTCGATTCGCTCATGATACGAATCATTCCAGAGCCAAGCACGGCGGTCGCGGAGTTCGAGAGCGGAAACGTGGACCTGCTCTACGTTCCCGAGGCCGACGCGCCGCGGTGGGAGCAAACGGATGAGAAGAAAGCCCTGCTCACATCGGCCCCGGCGTTGCGGCTCTGGTACGTCGCGCTGAACACGACGCGCGGCCCCCTCAGGGATGTGCGTGTGCGACAGGCGCTCAACCACGCGGTGGACGTGCGCACGATCCTCGACAGGCTCCTCGGCGGTCGCGGCCATCTCGCGGCCGGCGTGATCCCGCCTTCGCTCGAGGGCGCGGACACCGGGCGAGCGCCCTACGCGTACGATCCCGCCGCGGCGAAGAAGCTCCTCGCCGACGCGGGCTACGCGAAGGGATTCGACATCGAGCTCTGGCTCCCTCAGGATCCCGCCTTCGCCCGCGTGGCCGAATCGATCCAATCGTATCTGGCGGCCGTGGGAGTGCGCGCGAAGATCGTGCAGCGCGAGAGCGCCTCCGCCCGCGAAGCCTCCCGCAACGGGCAGACGGACATGTTCGTGAAGGATTGGTACGCCGATTATCCCGACGCGGAGAACTTTCTGTATCCCCTGCTGCACGGCGCGAACCGCGGTGTGGGCGGGAACGTGTCATTCTACGAGAATCCCGCGTACGACCGCATCGTCTCACTCGCGCGCACGGAACAGGATTCGGTGAAGCGCATCGCGCTGTATCGCCAGGCCGATTCCGTCGCGTTCGCGGACGCTCCGATGATCTATCTGTTCTTCTACAACGAGCTCTACGCCGTGCAACCGTGGGTGAAGGGCTTCGTCGCGCCGACGATTTTCAACGGCCAGAAGTTCACCGACGTGACGATCACCGCGCACTGAGCATGGCACGCTGATGGGAGTGCTGCTCGCGCGCCGCGCGCTGCTCGCAATCCCGACGCTGGCCGGTGTGGTCATCGTCGCGTTTCTGCTACTCTACGTTGCCCCCGGTGATCCCGTGCTCGAGATGGTGGGCGAGCGCGCCGACTCCGCGACCATCGCTCGACTGCGCACACAGCTTCACCTCGATGAGTCGTTGCCGCGGCAGTTCGCGTACTACGCGGGCGGCGTCGTGCGCGGCGATCTCGGGCGCTCATTCATCACCGGCCGTCCCATCGCGCGCGACATCGCGGAACGATTCCCCAAGACGCTCGAGCTCGCGGGCACGGCAATGCTGCTCGCGATCGTGGTCGGCGTCTCGCTCGGCGTGCTCAGCGCCCGACATCCCGGAGGATGGATCGATCGGGGCGCGCTCGCGCTCGCGTACCTGGGCGTTTCGTTTCCCGTCTATTGGGTGGGGCTGCTGCTGATACTGCTGTTCGCAGTGATGTTGCAGTGGCTTCCGCCGTCGGGGTACGGTCGTCCGGTGTACCTGATTCTTCCCGCGCTCGCGCTGGGGTCACGCTCGATCGCCTTCCTCGCGCGCATGACACGCTCGGCGATGCTCGAGGTGCTCTCGAGCGACTTCGTGCGCACCGCGCGCGCGAAGGGAGCGCGCGAGAAGGCGGTTCTCCTGCATCACGCGCTCAGGAACGCGCTCGTGCCGGTGATCAGCGTGCTCGGCCTCGACTTCGGATCGTATCTCACCGGCAGCATTCTCACCGAGACGGTGTTCAGCTGGCCGGGAATCGGGCGCTACGTCGTGAATGCGATCGGAAGGCGGGATCTTCCGGCGATCCAGGGAACGGTGTTGTTTTTGAGCGTGGTCTTCGTGACCGTGAACGTGATTACCGATCTCGCCTATGCGGCCGCGGATCCGCGCATTGCCTACGACTGATTTGCACCTCGGGTGCGGCGAAACCCGGGCGCGCGACAATCCGTTGGGTGAACCGTGACGACTCCCCCGAACACTCCTGCCGGGCCGGGCACTTCGGGATTCCCCCAGGCGCCGTCCGCAACGCAAATGATCGTGCCGCCGGAAGCGGTTCCACCGGTGCGCGGCGTGACGGCGTTTCTTTCGGCACAGACGCGCGCCGGCGATTGGATTCTCCCTCGCCTCTTTCGCGCGGTATCGTTCTGGGGGAGCGTGACCATCGATCTCACGAGCGCTCGCTTCGGTGCGGGCACGTCCAGCATCGAGGTCGTGGCCATCATGGGCAGCGTCGAGGTGTTCGTGCCGCCAGATGTCCGCGTGGAGTGCGATGGCGACGCGTTCATTGGCTCGTTCGAGCTTCAGGGACAGAAGTCGAGCAGGCCCGGCGAAGGTGCTCCCACCGTACACGTGACCGGCAACGCGTATCTCGGCTCGGTGGAAGTGAAGGTCATCGATCCGAATGCGCCGTCGTGGATCGAGACGGTGCGCACGCGCTGGAAGCAGCTGCGCGGAAGCTCCGCCGACGGGCGCTAAGGAGCTCCACTACCTCGATACCCGATTGCGCGAAAGCTCCGTGATCGATGCGAGATGGTGATCGTCGTGCTCCGCCACGAACAGCATCAGGTCGACGAGCCGCATTGGAACGTTGAGCCGCGGATGCAGCGCCGTGCGCGCGACGAGCTCCGGATCGATCGCCTCGAGCTGCGCGATCATCGCCGCACGCTCGCGCCGCTCCTCTGCGAGCACCGCCTCCATGCTGCGCGCATTGTGATCCGCCCGCTCGGTGGTCGCGTTGGTCAAGTCGGCCGCGAGAAGCGTGGCCTCGCCCCGCTCGAATTCAAGAAAGCGCGGACGGAAGAGTATCCGGTCGAGGTCGGCGAGATGACCGGCGTGCTCCTGCACCGACCATCCAGCAATCCGCCGGCGTTGCGCCTCCGGCTCGACCTGCGATACCCGCTCGGCCAGGCGCAGCGGTGTTCCGCGCAGGCGCTCGAGAAGCTCCGGAAACAGCTCCGCCGGGAAGGAGAAGTCGAATCGTCGGTCGAACCAGCGGAGCCGCGTCACGGAGCTCCTAGCTCCTCGCTCCGGGCCTGATCACCGCGCCCGTCTGCTTTCCTTCGATGGTCTGGACGTACGCGCGCGCAACCTCGGCCGCCGGCATACCGCCCGAGGGATCCATCTTGAGGGCAATCAGTGTCTCCGTCACCCAACCCGGGCTCACGATGTTCACGCGAATTCCGCGCGGTGCCTCGAGCGCGGCCGCGCGCGTGAATCCTTCGAGTCCAGCATTGACCAGGCTCACCGCGCCGCTGCCGATCATCGGTTGCTGAGCGAGCACGCCGCTCGTGAGTGTGAACGAGCCGCCGTCGTTCACTGACGCGAATCCATAGCGCACGAGATTGACCTGGCCCATCAGCTTGTTTCGGAGGCTGAAGTCGAAGTCATCATCGGTGAGCGCACCAAGCGGCTTGAACTTGGCGTCCCCCGCTACGCTCACCACCCCGTCGAGCTTGCCGACGCGGTCGTACAGCGCCCGAATGGACGCGGGATCGGAGATGTCGACGTGCTCGCCTGCCTTGTGGTGGCTGGCGAGCACGAGCTCGTGGTGATCCTGCAGCGCGGCAACCAAGGGCCGCCCGATAGTGCCTGTAGCACCGATAATGAGAATGCGCATGTGAGACTAAGACGCGCCGCACGTTTCAGGTTCCGCGTGCGGCGCTTCTCAGGCGACGACTTGCCGCGCTCGCATCGGTGCTCGGGCGACGATCGCCCGCGCGATGAACTCGGCGTCCCGTCCGACGCCATGGATCATCGTGGACGACATCGCATACTGAAAATGATGCCCGATGAAGAACACTCCGGGCTCACTCGCCACGATGCCGCGATTCTGGCGTGGCTCGCCTGCCGAGTCGAAGATCGGGAGGTCGAGCCACGAGAGCCCCGGGAGAAATCCGGTGCACCAGATCACGTTCGCCACGTCGAGCACGCGCCCATCCTCGAGCACTGGCTTCCCATTCCGAGCTCCCGTGGTGCGAGCCACACGCGTAACGCCGACGGCCGCCAGGTCGCGCCCCTTTGTGCGAATCAGGGGTGTGCCTTTCGCCAACATCTTCGGCCGAACTTTGCGCCCCATCGGCGTTCCCAGCGTGAGGACGCGATGGAAGACGAAGCGGAACAGGAACGGAGCGAGCGTGTGACGCGCCAGCGGGCCGCTCAGGCTGAACGGTACTTCTCCGGGAGAGCGACCGGAGATGTACGTCGGGATTCCAGCGCGCGCGGTCTCGAGCCCGATCTCCGCACCCGAGTTTCCCGCACCCACGATGAGCACGCTGCCTTCGCGGAGCTGAGCGAGATTGCGATAGTCCCGCGAGTGCAGCTGCACAATGTCCGGACTCAGCTCCGAGGCGAACTGCGGAATGCGCGGCGCGTGGTAGCTCGCAGTCGCAATCACGATGTTCTCTGCCTCGATCAGCTGGCCTCCGGCGCGAACCAAGTAGTGGTCCCCGTCGCGCCACACGCGCTCGACGTGCGCGCTCGTTCGCACGGGCAGGTCGAAGTGTTCGGCATACGCTTCGAGATAGTCCGCCATCTCGTTCTTCGTCGGGAACGAGTTCGCGGGAGCGGGGAATCGCATTCCCACCAGGCCATCGAATCGCGCGGGCGAGAAGAGGCGCAGCGAATCCCATCGCGTGCGCCAGCTGTCGCCGACGCGGGGGTGGCTCTCGAGTATCACGAACGCGCGCCCGCGCTTCGCGAGATGGTAGCCGACCGACAATCCAGCCTGCCCCCCGCCAATGATCACCGTATTGATCCGCTCCGGCTCAGCCGTACCGATCTTCATCTGCATTGTGCACCCCTCTCGTTCATTGTACCTGCGTATGGTGTGCACTCAGCTTCGCCAGAAATGCAAGCCGCTGCCTCGGTCGATCCAACCATCTTTGCGGGGCGCTGGCCATGGGTAATTCTATGTAGATCAGCCCACTATTCCATTCTTGTACGCGTACGCCGTCGCCGCGGCTCGATTCGCAAGTCCCAGCTTCATGAAGATGTTGCTGACGTGGCGCGCGATGGTCTTCTCGCTGATTCCGAGCGCCGCTGCGATCGCGCGATTGGTCTTTCCAGTGGCGACCAAACGCAGTACCTCCCTTTCGCGCGGCGTGAGATCACCATCCGCGTTGCCGCTGCGATCCTCCTCACGCGCCATCGCCCGAGCGCGCGTGAGATCATGCGCCGCACCCAGCATCTCGAAAGTCTCGCAGGCAGACGCGAGCTCCATCGCCGCGGTGTCTGAATCGCGCACCGCCCGGCACGCCTGCGCGATCAGCACACGTACGCGAGCTGCGTCGTACGGAGCCTCGAGCCTGAGCCAGAGCGTGAACGCCTCCCGCAACGCCACGAGTGCACCACGCGCATCGTCCTCGGCAAGCATCACCTCTCCGGAGGCTTGCGCCGAGGTTGCGAGCAGCGCCGGCGTTTCCCGCGTCGCGGCGAGCTGCGCCAGCTCGTCAGCGGCCGCGCGTGCCGCCGCGACGTCGCCCACCGCGATCGAGATCTCCACGAGCGCCGGGAGCAGGCGCCAGCGTCGCCGGATGTCTCGCGCCTCGCCCGCCGCGCGGCTGATCGCAATGCTCGCCGCCGCAACCTGCCCCTGTGCCAGGCGCAGCAGCGCCAGTCCCGGCTGCGGGTCGAGGCCCGCCTGGCTCGCCTGCTTGTAGCCCTCCTCGGCGTGCGCGACCTCGCCGCGCAGCCGGTGCAGCTCGGCGATCCGGTAATACGCCAGCCCGACGGCGCGATGCGCGGGCGGGCGCATGAATCGCTCGCGCGCACGCTCGGCCTCCTCGTGGGCGCTCGACCACGCGCCGTGCACCTGCATGAGCTCAGCGCGGTGCACCAGGCACTGGCCTCGAAAGCCGACCCCATCTGGCTGCCGCGCGCACCAGGACGTCATCGCGTCCGTCCATTCCTGCGCGCGGCGAAGATCGTACATCTCCTGGCAGGCCTCGAGCACGCTGCAGTAGATGGCCCCCGTGATGAGCGGGGAGACCCCGCCTCCGATCACCGTCGTCATCACCTCGTCGAGCAGCGCCGCCCCGCGCGCAGTTTCACCTCGGCGAATGAGCGATCGTCCCTCGCCGTGCCTGGCCTGCGCGATCAGGTCCGCATCACCCGTGCGTTGTCCGATCCGCGCTGCCTCGGCGAAGTGTTCGTATGCGGCCGCTACTTTCTCCTCACGAATCGCCCGAAGCGCCATTGCGCAACGCATGTAACCATGCTCCGCGCACTCCGAACGTTCCTCCTCGAGCAGGCGCTGCACGCGCGCGATCCAGCCGCCGGCCTGCGCCATCTCTCCGCGAAAGAGCATCGGGACGATGAGCCAGTACGCGCTGCGCGCCGCAGCGCGCCTGTCCTCCCTCTCGAGATACGCCGCGTGCGCACGCAGCCACAGTCCGGACGCCTCATCATCCCGGCCGAGCATCTGCGCTGCCGTGGCGAGACGAACCAGATCGTCTGGCTCCAGCGCCCTCTCGCGATCTTCGGCACTCAGCAACGTGTGCGCGCTCTCCCACGCCTGGCGCTCGATGTGCTCACGTCCCTGCGCGAGAGCGCTCACGCTGTGCATGGCGACCGCCTAGCCTTCCTCTCCTCCATCGCCGAACCGCTTTCGTGTTTCCTCCGTGCCGCCCTCGCGCAGCACGCGCGCGAGGAGCACGGGATTCACGCGGCTCCACAGCAATCCGCACGACACGCACGCGCGAGCACCCGGCGGGAAGAACTCATCCGCCGTCTTGTTCGCGCCGATCATCGGGACGGCGGCACTGAGCGTCCAGAAGCGCAGCCCGGACGGCCGAAAATAGATCGACGAGATGCCGCCAAGAATTCGTCCTTTGGTGACTTTTTCGCTGCCGCACGCGGGGCACGTCTCCTTTTCGTCGCTCATCTCCAGCTCCTGCCGATGTTCCGCAATTCCGGCTCAATCATCCTTCTGCCCAAATATCGCCATGTTCGACGAGTGGCCGGGGTTGACCTTCTTCTCCGGATAGATCCAGTGTACGGCCTGATTCACCGCAGTCGCGGCCTCGCCGAACCCCGTCGCGATCAGCTTGAGCTTACCCGGATACGTCGTGATGTCACCCGCGGCATAGATCCCCGGACGTCCGGTCTCCATCGTGCTCGACACCACGATCTCGTCCTTCTCGATCGTGAGGCCCCACTCCGCCAGGGGTCCAATGTCGCTCACGAAGCCGAGCATGGGCAGAATGATGTCGACGTCCATGTCGTGCGTGGCCTTGGCTTTCACATCCTTCAACGTAGCACGGGTGACGCGCCCATTCTCCCCATGGACACCCGCGAGCTCGTGAAAGGTGAGCACTTTCACCCGCCCGGCCTTCGCAGCTTCGCTCACGGCCGCAACGGTCGACCCGTGTGCCCTGAACCGATCACTCCGATGGATGAGCGTCACCGATTTCGCATGGTCCATGAGTTGGTGCGTCCAATCGAAGGCGGAGTCGCCGCCGCCGACGATCAACACCTGCTGCCCGCTGAACTCCTTCGGGTCCGTCACCCGGTCGTGAATGCCTTTCCCATACCACTCCTCGGCGCTCGGATGCGGCAACCGTCGTGGCGAGAATGCGCCGATGCCCGCTGCCACGATCACCGCACGTGAGGGAAAGCGGTCGGTCTCGGTGACCAGAGTCAGCACCCCGCCGTCCTCTTCCAGAGCCACGATGCGCTGTCCCAACCGCTCGTCCGGGTGAAACTGGCGCATCTGCGTCACGAGATCGGTCACCAGATCCTTGGCGAGAATCTTCGGCAGCCCCGCAACATCGAAAATGTATTTCTCCGGGTAGAGTGCCGTCAGCTGCCCGCCGAGCTCCGGAAGCGCGTCCACGATGCGCGCGGTCACGCCACGCATGCCCGCGTAGAAGGCGGCGAACAGACCAGTCGGGCCCGCGCCGATGATCGTGATATCCCGTATGTCCAGCGTCATGAAGTGCGAAAGAGGTGAGAACGAACGGCTCCGCAAAGGCAGAGAAGATGAGCACTGCAAGTATGCACACCGAAGACCACATTCTGGAATACGCGGGCGCGTTTCGACTCGTGCGGAAAGTCGCGCAGGGCGGAATGGCGACGGTGTACGAGGCCGAGCATCTCGGTCCCGCGGGCTTCGCGAAGCGCGTTGCGCTCAAGGTCATCCATCCGCACTACGCGAAGGAGAAGACCTGGCTCCAGCTGTTCATCGATGAAGCGAAGCTCTCCGCCAACCTCGTGCACGGAAACATCGTGCAGATCTATCAGCTGGGCGAGGTGGACGGGCAGTATTACATGGCGATGGAGTACATCAAGGGCCCGACGGTGCGCGCCATCATCGAGCGCCACCGTGTGCTCGAGACGCCCGTGCCCCTGCCGATCGCCGCGTATCTCGCGAGCCGCGTGTGCCGGGCACTCGACTTCGCACACAATTTCGTGAGCCCGAACGGCAGTCGTCTCGATATCGTCCACCGCGACGTCTCGCCCAACAACATCATGGCGACGTGGGATGGACACGTGAAGCTCACGGACTTCGGCATCGCAAAGGCGTCGACATCGATCGATCCGATGCAGAAATCGCCGCAGATGCTCATGGGAAAGAAGCACTACATGAG
>DATGDQ010000393.1:0-2333 GCA_035310785.1 Gemmatimonadaceae bacterium
CCCAGGCACATCTGGTCAACCCAAAGACCGGCAAGGTGCTCGGTGACGACCAAGACGAATAGGTGCGTGGGGGTATGCGGCCCCGATGCCATTGCTGCTCTGCGTAACGACGGGAGCAGTAAAGCGGCCTCCGTTGACCCCGCGACCACGTCGAGTGCGCCAAGCGCACATCCCGAAGACCGCGCCGAACGCCGCCAAGTGACGGTGATGTTCTCTGACCTTGTGGGCTCAACGGCACTGTCGGCGCGCATGGACCCTGAAGACCTCCGCGAGGTCATTTCCGCCTATCAGAAGTTGGGGCGATCTGGTAAAGACTGGCGGCCCCGGTTTTCCCAAAGTCAAACCCATCTTCTACAGTTCGAGCGGGGTCACGTGAGATAAGTCATTGATTTTGCTTGTTGTGAGGTGTCACTTTCGCAAAAGTGTAGTGCCACGTTTGTCGCCGATATTAGTTGCTTTTTCCAAGCGAATCGCGCTCTGTGTGCGCACCAGCATGCGGAGCCAGCATGTACTTCCGCCGCAAGACCTCGGCCGGGCGCGCCTACCTGCAGATCGTCGAGAGCCGCCGCGACGGCGACCAGGTGCGTCAGCAGGTGATCGCGACGCTCGGGCGTTTCGAGGACTTGCAGGCGAGCGGCCAGCTGGAACGGCTGGTGCGCTCGGGTGCGCGCTTTGCGGCCAAGGCCATGGTGCTGAGCGCGGCCAGCAATGAGGCCGCGATCAAGATCGGGGTCCGCCGCATCGGGCCGGCGCTGGTGTTCGAGCGGCTGTGGGAGGAGACCGGCTGCCGGGCGGTGATCACGGCGCTGGCGGGTCAACGCAAGCACGGCTTTGCGCTGGAACGCGCCGTGTTCCTCACCGTGCTGCACCGGCTGTTCATGAGCGGCTCCGACCGCGCCGCGGATCGCTGGCGCGAGGATTACGCCATCGTCGGCGTCGCGGGGCTTGATCTGCATCATCTCTATCGAGCGATGGCGTGGCTCGGCGAGGAGCTGCCGGAGAAAGAGCAGGACGGCCGCACGCCGTTCGCACCGCGCTGCCTGAAGGACGTGATTGAGGAGCGGCTGTTCGCGCATCGGCGCGATCTGCTGACGCGGCTCGACCTGGTGTTCATGGACACCACCAGCCTCTACTTCGAGGGCGCCGGCGGCCAGACGCTGGGCCAGCACGGCTACAGCAAGGATCATCGTCCGGACCTGCGGCAGATGATCCTCGCCGTGCTGCTCGATGGCGATGGGCGGCCGGTGTGCTCGGAGATGTGGCCGGGCAACACCGCCGACGTGACGACGCTGATCCCGGTGATCGACCGGCTGCGCCAGCGCTTCGACATCGCGCGTATGTGCGTGGTCGCCGACCGCGGCATGATCAGCGCCGAGACCGTGGCGGAGCTGGAGGCGCGGCGGCTGTTGTACATCCTGGGCGTTCGCGAACGCTCGGACAAGCTGGTGCATGAGCTGGTGCTCGATCACCCGGCGCCGTTCGTGCCGCTGATGATGAAGAAGCGCGGCAAGGAGATCGACTACGAGGCCAAGACGGTGATGGTGGCGGGACGGCGCTACATCGTCTGCCGCAACCGCCAGGAGGCGGAGAAGGATGCGGCCGACCGCGCTTCGATCGTGGCCGCATTGGAGCGCCAGCTCGCCAAAGGCGACAAGGCGTTGGTCGGCAACACCGGTTTTCGGCGTTACCTCAAGACGATGGGCGAGAAGCACTTTGCGATCGACCCCGACAAGATCGAGGAGGAGAAGAAGCTCGACGGCATCTTCGTGCTGCGCACCAACACCGATCTCAATCCGCTTGAGGCCATGCTCTGCTACAAGCAGCTGTGGACGGTGGAGCAAACCTTTCGAACAGCAAAGCATCTGCTGACCACCCGGCCGATCTTCCACAAGCTGGACGAGACCATCCGTGGTCACGTGTTCTGCAGCTTCCTCGCGCTGGTGCTGAAGACGGAGCTGGAAGAGCGGATTGCCGTGCTCGAGCGCGTGAGCTCCTGGCCGGAGATCATCGCCGATCTGGATTCGCTGACGGAAACCGAGATCGAGTACGACGGCAAACACTTCATCGTCCGCTCGGCGCCGCGCCCTGCCGCCACCCTGGCCCTGCGGGCAGCCGGTGTCGCGCTGCCGCCGACCATCCGCGACGCCGCGGTCTCCTGAACCCGCCCCATCGAAAATGTAGTGCCAAGCCGCCAACGCGGCGTGGATTGACGTGTTTGTTCAGTTACTTAGTAAATCGCACTGTAGAAGATGGGTTACACGCAAGCCGGCGGCTAGCGGCTCTCTTGTTCTTTCTGCGCTTGCAGCTTGTCCATGTCGCGGACGAACTTCTCG
>DATGDQ010000394.1:0-3354 GCA_035310785.1 Gemmatimonadaceae bacterium
GAGCGCCTGGGCCGTGGGCATGGCGGAGCGCACGCCGAACTTACGGGTCTCGTACGACGCCGAGCACACGACGCCGCGGCTTTCGCGCGATCCGCCCACGATCAGGAGCGGGGCTCTCCCCGCGCCCTCCGGATCGATGAGGCGCGCGACGGCGACATAGAAGGCGTCGGCGTCTGCGAGGAGAATGCGGCGAGCAGGACCGGACACGACCGAAAGCTAAGCCCGGTCAGTGCTCCGCGCTCAGGCGCGCGATGCGCGCATGCGCATCCTGCACGATCGGCTGCAGCTCGGGATCCGCGTTCTTCCACAGGTCGGCGAGCTTCAGGTAGTACTCGACAGCCTTCTTGCGATCGCCCTGCGCTTCGCAGATCTCGCCGAGCCGCTGGTAGGTCGCCGCGAGATAATAGACGTCGCCGAGGACGCGATACGGTCCCGCGTTTCCGATATAGCGTTCGTAATACGCCTTGGCGGAATCGACCTGGCCCAGCTTCGCGAACGCAGCGGCGATCTGAAAGACGTTGTAGTTGGGCCGCCCGTCGCGTTCGCGCTGAGTCTCGAAGTCCGTGATCGCGTCCGCATATCGCCCACGCGCACTCGCGATCTCGCCAAGCGCTGTGAGTCGCTCGATGTCTCCCTTCTGCAAACTGGCGGGAGTCACGCGCGCATACTCCGCCATCAGGCGCTCTCCCTCCTCGGGGCGCCCGACAATGGCGTACGTGCTCGCGAGAAGCACGTAGGGGCGATCCAACGCACTCATCGAGGCAAGCGGATGCTTCGCGAGGGCGGTGGCGAGCACTTCGACTCCCCGCTCCGGACGGTTCCGCTCGCGCGCTTCCATCTGCGCCAGGAGTGCGTGCTCCGTTAGATAATCGGCCAGCACGCCGCGCTCCTCCGCCGCCGCTGCCGACGCGCGATAGAGCTCTTCCGCCTGGGTGAGCTTCCCCTGCACGCCCACCAGTGCGGCCTCGTCGTTTGCGGTCTGCTCTCGCCAGAACGCATTGGGCGGAGCATTGGCCTTGAGCGTCTGGAGAAAGCGCGTACCGGCCGCGTAGTCTCCGCGCGCGGTGGCGAATGCAAATCGCGCCCGCATCATGTTGGGATCCTGCGGCGAGGCGCGACCCCATCGTGCAATCGTCGACTCCGCCGCCGCATACTTCCCCTGCACCATCTGATTCCGAAGCGCGTGAAAGGCACACGTCCCGAAGTGGCCCAGGTTCGTGCAGTGCACCGCGAGACTTTCCGCGTCAGCGTATCGATGCCCATCGAACAGCGACTGCGAAAGATTATTGAGCGCGATGACATTGCCCGGGTCTATCGCGAGCATCGAGCGGTACGCGGTGTTCATCTTCTCTACATCGGGGTCCACGATATCGTAGTACCACGCGATCGTCGCCTGTCGCTCGAGCTCCGGCAACCGGTCACGATGACGATAGGCGCGCGTTGCCGCCTCCGCGTAATCCGTGTACGGGGCACTGGTGTTGCCCAGGATCACCGAGAGCTTGCGCCACCCCATTGCGAATCCGCTGTCGATCTCGGTCGATTCCTTCAGCAGCTGAATTGCGGGTTCCGACTTGCCCGCGTCTTCGAGGCTCAAGGCCTGGGTGTACTTCCGGAGCGCATCGAGGGACGCCGTCGAAACACGCTCGAGCGGGGCGTCCGCTCGAATGCTCACGAGTGACTCGCCAATCCGCTCGCGCAGCGAACGAGACAGCTTGTCGAGCGCCGGAATGAGCTCGGCGTCACTCGCGGCGGTCTCACGCTCGGCCGTGAGCACGGCTCCGGTGGAAGCAGAGATGACTTTTGCCGACAGCACGTAGCTCTTGCCCACGGGATCGATCTCGCCCACTACCACCGCTGGAATTCCCTCGCGCTGCGCGAGCTCACGCGCGAGCGCCGGCGTGAGAACCGCGCTCGAGGGCCGCTGCATGCGCACGAGCGCATCCGCCACCTCCTGCGCCTGCACGAGCTTCACAGACGCGGACTGCGACAGGTCGACGCGCAGTGCCTCCGTGAGCGTCGGCGCGAGCGTCGTATCACTCGATCGACTCTCGAACTCTGCGAGCAGAATCGGCTGCTTCTCCTTGATGTACCCTTTCGCCTGCAGCGTGCCGAATGGACCGACGCCCGTGAGTCGCATCACCGTGTACGCGATCACCGCGAGCGCGAGCACGCCGAAGGAAAGCGCGCCGGTCAAGATCGACCTGCGGTAGGTGAACAACCTTCCGATGCCGGACGGCGGCGGCAATTGCGTGCCGGTCGTGGCCGCGCGAATGCGCTCTCGTTCCGCTCGCGCGGCGCCGAGAATGATCGGAAGGTTCAGCAGGAGCACGAGCACGGCGGCGGCGAGCACCCAGTCGGGGAGCCCGAGCGACGTGCGCAGCACCAGCACCGTGGCGAGCACCGCGACCGATGCGAGCCCGAACAGCAGCGCCACCCGAACGGGATGCGAGCGGCGAATCGCGGCCGCGGCGCCGGACGTCATCTCGGGCGCGGCCGTCGCGGGCGTCATACCGGTGGTGGGCGTCGCCATCGACTGGAGTACCGCGAGCAGGTCGGTCGCGTGCTGCACGCGATCTGCGGGCGTCTTCTCCAGGAGCCGCATCACGAGCGCGTTGAGCGCTGGCGACACCGATGTGCGCACCGTCGAAACCGGCGCCGGCGCCGTCGTCATGTGCGCGGCGAGCACCTGCTGCGGCGACATCCCGCTGAACGGCGGCCGCCCGGCGAGCATCTCGTACGCCATGGCGCCCACAGCGTAGAGATCGGCGCGGTGATCGACGTGCGGATCCGCCGCCGCCTGCTCGGGCGCCATGTAGGCGGGAGTGCCGAGTGCGACACCGATCGAGGTGAGCGAGCTCTCGCCCGTTGCTGCGCTCACGGCTTTCGCCACGCCGAAGTCCGTGACGACGGCGTGGTTGCCCGAGATCAGGATGTTGTCGGGCTTGATGTCGCGGTGCACCACGCCGTGCGCGTGGGCGTGCGCCAGCGCATCCACCACTTCCATCAGCAAGCGGACGGCCTCATGCAGCGGCAACTCACCCTCGCGCCCGATCCGCTCTCGCAGCGACTGGCCGGTGACGTAGGGCATCACATAGTACAGGAAGCCGTCGACATTGCCCGAGTCGAGCAGGGGGAGGATGTGCGGATGCTGCAGCTGGGCCGCGATTTCGATCTCGCGCAGGAACCGTGTCGGTCCGAGCGAGGCGGCGAGGTCCTCGCGCAGCACCTTGATCGCCACCTTGCGATGGTGCTTGAGGTCCTCGGCCAGGTACACGGTGGCCATGCCGCCCGCGCCGAGCTCGCGCTCGATCTGGTAGCTGCCGCTCAGGGCGGCGGTCAGGCGGGCAACAGTGT
>DATGDQ010000395.1:0-2465 GCA_035310785.1 Gemmatimonadaceae bacterium
CATCACACCCGAATCGATGCCCCATTCGCTCACCGCCGCCACCCTCCCCCTCTTTCCCGAAGCCGTCCAGCGCTCGCTGCGGCAGCTCCCGGTCATCGGCGCGCAGAGCGACATCACCTACTACTCCACCCACGCGCGCTCCATCCTCAACGACCCCGGCGTCACCGGGATGGGCTTCTGGTCCATCAACCCGTACATCGGATGCGCCTTCGGATGCGCGTACTGCTACGCGCGCTATGCGCATCGCTACGTCATGGAGCGCGCATCCGCCGCCGATCGCCTCGTCGACAGCACCGCCGCCCAGGTCGAGCGCATCCCGCCATGGCTCGCCTTCGAGCGACACATCTTCGTCAAGCGCAACGCCGGCGACATGCTCGCGCGTACGCTGCGCCACGGCAGCGACAAGCATCTCGCACTGCTCGAGGGCGAGGCGATCGTGATCGGCACCGCCACCGATCCGTACCAGCCGGCCGAGCGTCACTTCAAGGTGACGCGCGGCATCCTCGAGGTGCTCGCCGAGCATCCGGGACTTCGCGTCGTGATCATCACGAAGAGCGCGCTCATCACGCGCGACGTCGCGCTGCTCGCGCGCATTGCGCGCATCTCCACGCTCTCCGTGCATCTCTCGCTCATCACGCTCGACCGCACGCTCGCGCGCCGCCTCGAGCCGCGCGCCCCCACACCCGAGGCGCGCATCCGCGCACTCGTGCGGCTCCGCGAAGCGGGAATCGACGCGGGGATCAACTGCATGCCCGTGCTCCCCGGCATCACCGACAATCCATCGGATCTCGAGGCGCTCGTGAAGCGCGTGGCCGAGGCCGGCGCGACGTACGTCGGCGCGTGCGCGCTCCGCCTGCAGCACGAGGCGCGCAAGCGCTACCTCCCGTTCATCGAGCAGGAGTTTCCGCATCTCGCCGGCCGCTATCGCGCCACCTATGCACTTGGGTCTCATGCAGGCGATCGCTATCGCGAGGGACTCGCGCGATTCTTCGAGGTGATCTGCAAACGCTACGGCGTGCGCTCCGACAGCGGCCGGATGCGCGACGACGCAGACGATGATCCCGCGATGCTCGAGCCCGCGCCCGCGATACCCGAGCAGCTCGCGCTCGATCTTTCACTCAGCACCGGATGACCATGCACGCAACCCAAGCCGAGAAAGCGAAGACGTTTCAGGCGCTGCACGCACGCGCGGGTGCGTTCGTCATCCCCAATCCGTGGGACGCCGGCACCGCGCGCATCCTCACGCGGCTCGGCTTCCCCGCCCTCACCACCACCAGCGCCGGACTCGCCTTCGTGCTCGGCCGCCGCGACGGCGATGGCTCCGTCTCGCGCGACGATGCGCTCGCGAACGCGAAGGCGATCGTCGACGCGACGCATCTCCCCGTCGCCGCGGATCTCGAGAACGGCTACGGCCACGCACCCGACGCCGCGGCGGAGACCATCCGCCTCGCTGCCGAAGCCGGTCTCGTGGGCGCATCGATCGAGGATGCCACCGGTGATCCCGCGCGCCCGATCTACGATCTCGCGCACGCGGCCGAGCGCGTGGCTGCCGCCGCCGAGGCTGCGCATGCACTTCCCTTTCCGTTCATGTTCGTCGCGCGGGCAGAGAACTATCTGCACGGAATTCCGGACCTCGAAAACACCATCCGCCGTCTTCAGGCATTCGAGGCCGCGGGTGCGGACGTGCTCTACGCACCGGGGCTCACCAAAGCGGAAGACATCCGCGCGGTGTGCGCATCGGTGCGCAAGCCGGTGAACGTCATCATGGGACTCAAGGGTGCCGCATTCTCCGTATCCGAGCTCGCCGCGCTCGGCGTTCGCCGCATCAGCGTCGGATCCGCGCTCAGCCGCGCAGCACTCGGCGCATTCGTCCGCGCGGCAACGGAAATCCGGGATCTCGGCACCTTCACTTTCGCAGACGATGCGCTTCCGTTCGCGGAAGCGAGCGATCTCGTAAGCGAGCGTTGACGAGCGTATGACGGCTCCCGCGCGCGTGCTCGCGTCTCCTCTGCTTTCGGCTTCTGTTCGGGAGTTGAAGCTCCAGCTCGGTGCCATCGAAGAGGTCGCGCGTCCCGATCGGGCGGCGCTCCCAACGGGCATCCCGGAGCTCGACGCGCTGTTGGTGGGACGCGGCATTCCGCGCGGGCGGCTCACCGAGATCACGGGCGCGAGCGGCAGCGGGCGCACGTCGATGCTCCGCACACTCGTCACCGCCGTCGCGACCGGCGGACGCTGGGTCGCCTACATCGACGCGACACGCACGCTCGCGCCGCGCGACTGGGCGCACATCGGCAGCGAGCGCGCGCCGCTCTGGATGATCCGTCCGGCCAATCCCGCGCGAGCCACCTGGTGCGCCGATCTCCTGCTCCGCTCCGGCGCCTTTGCGCTCGTGGTGATGGATGGTGCGCCTCCGATCTCGCGTGTGCTGGCGGTGCGGCTCACGCGACTCGCGCGCGATGTCGGTG
>DATGDQ010000396.1:0-2008 GCA_035310785.1 Gemmatimonadaceae bacterium
TCCTCGACCAGCCGGGCCATCGACTCCGACTCCAACCGGGCCGCCACGGTGTCGGTTCTCACGAGGTAGGGACCCCTTCGTGAGGTTTTTTTCACGAGCATTCCCCCCTCGCGGCTGATTTTTCTCAGCACCTTTCCCCCCTCCCATCGCGCGTGACCTTGCGCCTACGACTTTCCCTGCCCGAGCGGGCAAGGAGGGTCGATGGGCTATCGCGAGGTCACGGTGCTGGAGCTCAAAGAGGTCCTCAGGTTGTGGCTGTCCGGGATGGGCAAGAAGCGGATCGCCGCGCAGCTCGGCCTCGACGTCAAGACGGTCCGTCGCTACGTCCGCGTCGCCGAGGGGTGCGGTCTCACGCGCGCGTCGCAGCGGATCACAGACGAGCAGCTGGCTGAGGTGAGCGCCGGCTTACGCGTGCCGCACGAGCGGCCGCACGGCGACAGCTGGGAGCTGTGCAGTCGCGAGCGCGCATTCATCGCGCAGCAGCTCTTGCACCACCTCAAGCTCAGCAAAGTGCGCCGGCTGCTGTTGCGGCGCGGAGTCGACATCCCCTACCCGACGCTGCACCGCTTCGCCGTCGCCGAGTTGGACTTCGGCCGCACCGCGCCCACCATTCCGGTTGCCGACTGCGAGCCGGGCGAAGAGGTGCAGCTCGACACCGGCTGGATGACGCTGCTCGAGCCGGACCTGTTCGGCAAGCGCCGTCGCTTCCGCGCCTGGATCTTCACTGCGGTTCGCTCGCGCCATCGCTACGTGCACGTCTGCTTCGAGGAGACGACGCGCACCGCGATCGCCGCCTGCGAGGCGGCGTGGCAGTTCTTCGGCGGCATCTTCCACGTGCTCGTAGTCGATAACACCAAGAGCATCGTGCAGACGGCGGACCCGCTTGCGCCCCGCATCACTGCCGCCTTCCTCGAGTACGCTCAGGCGCGCGGCTTCCACATCGACACCGCCCGCGTGCGCAGCCCGCGAGACAAAGCCCGCGTCGAGCGCGCGGTGCAGCCTGTCCGCGACGACTGCTTCGCCGGCGAGCGGCTGCACACTCTCGAGCAGGCGCAGGACCACGCCGATCATTGGTGCTCAAACGAGTATGGTCGTCGCCGCCATACGCGTACGCAGCGCATGCCGCTCGAGCAGTTCGAGGCAGAGGAGAAAGCCGCGCTCTTGCCGGCGCCGACCTCGCCGTACGAGGTCCCGCTCTGGTGCGAGCCGCTCGTCGCTCGTGACCAGTGCGCGCAGGTCGCGCGCGCTCTCTACTCGCTGCCCACGTGCTTCGTCGGCAAGCGGCTGCGCGCTCGCGCCGACACGAGCACGGTGCGTTTCTACCAGGGCGCGACGCTCGTCAAGACGCATGCGCGCCAAGTGCCGGGCGGCAAGTCGATCGACCCGAGCGACTACCCCAAGCACAAGGCCGCGTACGCGATGCGCGACGTCGCGTTCCTCGAGCAGCAAGCGCGCAAGCACGGCGAATCGATCGGTCACTTCGCGCACGCGCTGATCGATACGCCACTCCCCTGGACGCGCATGCGCGCTGTCTATGCGCTGCTCGGCCTCTGCAAGCGCTACGGCGACACACGCGTCGAGGCCGCGTGCACCACCGCGCTCGCCGTCGAGATGCTCGACGTGAAGCGACTCGAGCGCATGCTCAAGCTCGCGCCGCCACCGATTCCACCGGCGCCGCCGCACTCGTCGTCCAAGGTGATTCCGCTCGCGCGCTTCCTGCGCCCGCCGAGCCAGTACGCGCTTCCGCTCGCATCGAGCGAGACGGAGAAACCAGAGGAGGAGACGTGACCACCGAAGCGATCTCGCCCGACCTCAAGACCGTGCTGCGCAGACTCAAGCTCTCGCGCATGCTCGATACGCTCCCCGAGCGCTTCACGCTCGCGCGAGCGCAGAAGATGCCGCACCAGGATTTCCTCTTCCTCGTCCTCGCCGACGAGGCCTCGCGCCGCGACGGACTCGCGACCACGCTACGCGCGCAACGCGCCCGCCTCGATCCCGCGATGCAGCT
>DATGDQ010000397.1:0-6320 GCA_035310785.1 Gemmatimonadaceae bacterium
CTTGCTCGCGGAGGCCTTCGACTTCGCACGCGCACTCGAGGCCCTGTGGTGCGCGTTCCGGCGCGACCGGGTGTGCTCGCGGCGGTTCCAGCCCTTTCTCGCATCGGAACGGAACGACGCCGGCATTGCGATGGTCTGCGAAGGATCATCCGTCACCGCGACGGCGGCGGCATCCGTGAGATCTGCGCGCACATCCGCGATCACCTTGGCTGGCTGGCGGGCCCGCGCCGCGTGCACGCGGTTGGTCAGCAGGATCACGAACATCTCGCGGTCCGGGTCGATCCAGAGGGATGTGCCCGTGTAGCCGACGTGTCCGAAGGAGCCCTCGCTCATGAATCGCCCCGAGCCCCACTGGCCATCGGCCATGGCCCATCCCAGCGCCCGGCTGCCGGCCGCACGCGTGGTGAAGAGCTTGATGGTGGAATCGCTCACGATGCGAACGCCCTTGTACTCGCCGCCCTCGAGAATCATCTGGGCGAAGATCGAGAGATCGGAGGCGGTGCTGAACAGGCCCGCGTGGCCGGCGACGCCGCCCAGCGCGTAGGCGTTCTCGTCGTGCACCTCGCCCTGCAGCGGATAGCCGCGCGGTGGCGAGATTTCCGTTGGCGCGACGCGAGCCTTGAGCGAGTCTGCCGGCCTGAAGAACGTATTCACCATGCCGAGCGGCGCGAACACACGCTCGTGGAGGAACACGTCGAGCCCCTGACCGGTGACGCGCTCGACCATCATGCCGAGGGTGATGGCGCCGAGGTCGGAGTAGATGTAGCACTCGCCGGGCTTGCACTCGAGCGGGGCGTCGAGCACCACCTGTCGTGCTTCGGCGGGGGAGTGCGCGACACGCCAGAGATCGCGATCGGCCGGCAGTCCCGAGCGATGCTCGAGCAGCTGGCGAACGGTGACGGAGTCCTTGTAGCCGCCGGTGAATTCGGGGAGATACGTGTTCACGGGAGCGTCGAGCTTGATGCGCCCTTCGTCGAACAGGATCATGACGGCGGTGGTCGTGCCGATGACCTTCGTGAGCGAGGCGAGATCGTAGATGGTTTCGGTGGCCGAGACGCGGCTGCTGGAATTGACCCAGTCGATGCGGCCGAAGCCCTTTTCCCAGACCGCGGATCCCTTGCGCCCCACCACGACTGCCGCGCCGGGAAATCCGCCGGCCTTGATGCCGCGAGCGACTACGCGATCGATGGTCTCCAGACGCTTGGCGGACATGCCGACCGTGGCGGGCGCCGCAACGGGCAGCCCTCCATCGGCAGTCACGACCATGGCGACCACAGCAATCAGCGAAGTCAGCATGAAGCAAACCCCAGTCTAGAACGCAGCATTTCCGGCTGCTCTGGACGAGCGGCAGGATCGTTTCCTACAACGTACTTACAAGCGGCGCATGATGTTCCAGCGTTCCGCTGCGAGCCGGCACATAATAGTTCAATCCTCTCTATTGGCAAGACGAGGACATGCTGCGGCCGTCACTCTAAAGCGCTGTAATGTTTTGCGCCGCTGGAGTGATACGAAATTCCGGTGCCAGCAGAGAGTGATGGATCGCGATGGCGGCCTTCGCGCCGCCCGCCGCGGCGGACAGCGCTATCTGCGTTCCAGGCACCAAATCGCCCGCGGCCCACACGTTGAGCACGCTTGTCTGGAAGTGCTCGTCGATGACGACACACCCCTCATCGTTGCGCTCACACCCCAGTCGTTGCGCGAGGTCGTCGGCAGGATATCGTCCGATCGCGAAGAAAAGCCGCTCGCAGTCGAGCACCACACCGTCCTCGAGCTCGAGTGCCTTCAGCATGCGGTCCACGTGCACAGCTCGCTGTACGTGCGCCACGAGTACCGGAATGTTCAGGGTGTCGAGCTGCTCGAGCAGCGGCTCGGTGAGGTCCGGATCGTGGCCGTTCGTGCAGATCACGAGCTCCCTTGTCCACGTCGCGAGCGAGAGCGCCAGCCCAACCGCCTTTCGTCCCACGCCCACCACGACGGTCTTCTTGCCGCGGGTTTCGTGGCCATCGCAATCGGGGCAATGGTACGCGGACGCGCCGTAGATGCGCTCGAGCCCCGGAATGTCCGGCCAGATGTCCTTCACACCGAACGCCAGCAGCAGTCGGCGCGACTCGAGCGTCGCGCCGCTCTCGAGCGCGAGCCGAAAGTGCTCATCGGATTCCTGTGTGATGGTGGAGACGCATCCATCGATGAGCTCCGCGCCCCAACGCCTCGCCTCCTGTCGCCCCGCGCCCCGCAGGGCCGCTGGCGTGACATCCGGGAGTCCGAGATAGCCGTTCACTCCGCGGGTCTGCCAGTTCCGGGGATCACCCGAGTCGACGAGAACGACCGAGCGCAGATAGCGGGCGAGCCACATCGCGGCGGTGAGCCCCGCGGGCCCGCCGCCCACGATCGCCACGTCGTACGGAGAGTGCGACATGGCGGAACTTTACCATGTGATGGAGGTGCTGCGGAACGCTCGCGCGGGCGAGCGTTCGAGTCACTTCACGGAGCCCGGCGGCAGCGAGTACAACAGCTTCATCGTCGAACGGTCCGCTTCGCTCAGATCGCGCACGCGCACCCGTGCGGTCATGATGTTGGTGGTATCCGCCGTGTGGTCGAGCCCGAGCAGGTGACCGACCTCGTGGAGCGCGATCGCGTGGATCGCCTTCGGATCGAGCAGCTCGCCACCGTTGTGGTGCAGCGCGAGCGTGATGTTCGCCGAGACGATCCACCACTTGGAGTCGCGCGCCCAGATCGTCTTCCCGCTGATCGGCGAGTCGAAGTGGTCGATCCAGCTCACGTGCACGTCCGCGTCCGTGGAGTCGCGCACGAACGTGAACTTCACCGGAATGCCGAGATTGGCCCACTGGTCGAAGGCGTCGCGCACGCGATCGGGATAGCTGTCGTCCCAACCGGTGATGAGGGGGCTGCTGCCGACCCACACGCGTACCGGAGGCGCGAGGCGATCCGGCCAGCGCGCGAGAGCGGAGTCGCGCTCGTCGAGGATCTCGCCTATGTACGTACCGGTTGCGCCGAGCTCGATGCGACGGCGAATGTCGAGAACATCGCGCTTCTTCGCGTCGACATCGGCCGCCGCGCTCACGTCCATCTCACCCGCCGACGCCGTCTCCGTGGTGCTGGAGTTGCGATTCACCGCCCGGTGCGCGTGAACACGCGCGGCCGGCGCCAACGACGCCGCCTGAGAGGTGGCGGTGAGGTCGTGCGTGTGCACCGCCTGGACGGCGACGAAGCCGAGAACGGGCAGCAGCAACAGTGCGGGGATGAGATCGGTGCGCTTCATCGCGTGACGATCCTGCGGAGGGACGACAAGCCTGCGGGGGTGTTTCCGAAAAGACGAGCGAATTCGCTGGAGGGAACGACTGTATTGTCTCGTTACACAGGAGTCCGTGCGGCGAGGGTGAAGCGGTGGCCTTTCGTGGGTTTATTCTATTTGTATTGCGTGACTTACCGCGTATGGACCGAGCGTGCTTTCCATCGGTGGATGGCAGCCGCGGGCCCATGATGAGCGAGGTTTCTCGATGGCGGATGTCAGGGATGTGGCGGTGTTGGTGGGGAGTCTCCGGAAGGAGTCGGTGACGCGGAAGATTGCGAGGGCGATGATGAAGCTCGCGCCGCCCTCGTTAGCGATGGAGATCGTGGAGATTCGAGGCCTGCCGATGTACGATCCGGATCTCGAGACCGAGACGCCGCCTCGGGAGTGGGTTGCCTTTCGCGATCGGATCAGGCGTGCGGACGCGCTGCTCTTCGCGACCCCGGAATACAACAGATCCATTCCGGGCTGCCTCAAGAACGCGGTGGATGTCGGTTCGCGGCCGTCGGGCAAGAGCGTGTTCAGCGGAAAGCCCGGCGCCGTCGTGAGTGTTACACCGTCCGGACTCGGCGCGTTCGGCGCGAATCATCATCTGCGGCAAGCGCTGGTCTACGTGAACGTGCTGACCATGGCGCAGCCGGAGGCGTACGTATCCCAGGCGAAAGAGCTGGTGGACGAGAACTTCGTCATCACCAAGGACTCGAGCCGGCAGTTCTTCGACACGTTTCTGCGCGCGTTCGCCGCCTGGATCGAGAGGACGCGACAGCCGTAGCGCGGGCGTGGTGCGGGGAGCGCGAGTCATTTCGGATCGCGCACGGCGCGGCCCTGGGACTTGTCCTGATCGTCGCGGAGCTCGAGCGCGGTGCCGCGGCCGCTCGTCCGTGTGAACTCGACGATCAGATCGGGACGCAACACCTCATAGAGCTCGCCTTTCTCATCATAGAGGCCCGGCGCAAATGTGTCGGGCCCGATGCGAATGAGCGCGAACTTCTTCATGTAGTCGTCGATCGGATCGAACTGCCCTCGCAGGATCCCCTTTTCGTACGTGACCACTAGCGCATCCTGCTTGCTCTTCGCCGAGTCTGCCGCGGTCATGGGAATGAAGGAGTAGCGGCCGACGTATGGGGCGGCGTCGGACGCGGGAAGCTGGACGGCGAGCGAGGGCTGGACCGCGACGGTGAGGGGAACGCGGGTCGTTGCCCACGACATCACGAGCGTGGTGCTCGAAACGCTTACCTCGGGGAAGGACCACGTGAGCACCTCCGTGAACGGACCCGTTTCCGGCCGAACGTCGAAGCGGATCTGTGCGCTCGTGGAGTCGGGGTGCGCCATGTGGAAGAGCTTCGCGCGCGGATCGAGCACGAACGTCCACGGCCCGCTCTTCCGAACGACCATCCAGACCGAGTACTTCCCCTTCGGCACCGCGTGGCCGTTGAGGGAGATGTCGCGATTCGTCTCGAGCGTGGTGGCGTAGTTGGCGCCCGGCGTCCACACCTCATTCCACCCGATGAGCTTCGTGCCGAAAAGCTCGGTGCGGCCGCGTACGCGAGGGCGCGAGTACTCGATCGCGATGCGGGTGCCATCGACCGTTTGTGAGACGGACGCGAGCTCGCTCGCGCGAATCTGCGCGAGTGGTGCGGAGGGAAGCGCCGCCAGCATGAGCAGCGCAGTCGTGATGCGGAACGGCGCGCTCACCCGAACTTCGCGTCGATGGCCGCGCGAATCTCGTCGAGCGACTTGCCGGACTGCTTGAGGCGGCCGGCGAGGCGAGCCTGTCCCTGACAGGTCTTGCACTCGCGCGCCATCGCATCGGCTCCCTCGTAGCACGAGAGCAGCGAGCGATAGCCGGGCATGTCGGCACAGCCGCAGTGGCAGCGGATGCCGTCGACGATCTCCGGCATGTCGCGGACGCTGTCGAAGAGCGGGATGAGCGCCGCAGCGTCGGCGAGCTGCTCCTTCGTCGCAACCTTGGCGCCCGTGATCCCGGGACGCGGCTCGGGATGCGGACCACCCGTGCGCCGGCCGCGGGCGCACGCGAGCGAATGCGCACGCGCGTTCGCGGACGTCGCCAGCAGGGTGGCGACAGCGCCCAGCCCCGTGGCAATGAAGGCGCGACGGGAAAGTCGTGACATGAAAGGAGGAGTGGCGGGTGCGTGCATCCGATGCATTCTCGGATGCACGCCAAAGTAGGGATCGGCATGCAACGCGCAATAGTGAATTTTCACGCGACGCTCGGCGCCACTTCACCGTGCGAGCGCGCCCCTGCATGATTCATCAACCTCGACCGAGACATTCGTGTCAAACTCATCGAAGCGATTGGGTGCGATCTGCTCCATCTTCGCGTTCGCGTGCTCGCATCCCGCCGCCAAGCAAGCGCCCGAATCGCCCGTCAAGGCGGCCGGTGTCGTCGCGACGGTCGCCCGCTCCTTCAGGATCGGTCCCGATTCGGCGAACCCGCAAATCGCGCAACTGGTGTCGCGCCTGGATCTCGAGAGATACAAGGCGACGATCAAGGGGCTGACGCAGTTCGGCGACCGCAGGCAGGGCACCGATCGCAACCGCGCGGCGGTCGACTGGATCGAGGCGCAATTGAGGAGCTACGGCTGCGCGACGGCTCGCCTCACCTACGACTTCCAGCCGCCGCCACCGCCTCCGCCCCGGCCGCCGATGGATTCGGCGACACGTGCGCGCGCGGAGATGTTCAACGTCGGCGGCGCCCGCAGCCGGGGTGTTCGCGCACCGACCGGCGTCAACACGGATTCCACACGGCAGCCCGATCCGAAGCTGCGCGCGCTCGATACTCCGCAGAGTGTTCCGGGCGAGCGGCAGGAGGTGTACTGCACGAAGATCGGCACGGTGCATCCCGACGAGATGTACATCGTGGGTGGACACATGGATGGTATCGGCTGGGGCGAGGCCGCGAACGATGACGGTTCGGGCACGGCGCTCGTGATGGAGCTCGCGCGAGTGTTCAGCTCACCCGATGTGCATACCGATCGCTCGATCCGCT
>DATGDQ010000398.1:0-12327 GCA_035310785.1 Gemmatimonadaceae bacterium
GAGCAGGCTCGCGGGCAGAGCAGAGCGGGTGGCGCTGTCAGCGAGTCTGCGCCGAAGCGCGTCGTGGCCGAAGAGAGGAACGAGGGGCACGCGTGCAATATCGGACTCGCGCGAGCCCCCCGCTAGCAACGCATTCCGAATCCTTATCCCGCCGTCGTCTGTCCACCGAGCACCGAGAGCACCTCACCCGACACGTAGCTGGAGTCCGCCTCCGAGGCGAAGTAGACGTATGCGGGCGCGAGCTCCTCGGGTTCCGCAGCGCGTTTCATCGGCACTTCCGATCCGTGCTTCGACACCTTCTCGGCAGGCTTGTCCGCCACGTTGAGCGGCGTCCACACCGGGCCGGGCGCAACGCAGTTCACGCGAATCCCTTTCTCGACGAGATTCTGCGCGAGTGCCTTCGTGAAGGCGTGGATCGCGCCCTTTGTGGACGAGTAGTCGATGATCTCCTTGCTACCTTCCAGGCCCGTGATCGATCCGGTATTGATGATCGAGCCGCCGCGCTTCAGATGCTTCAGCGCCGCGCGCGCCATGTAGAAATAACCGAAGATGTTGGTGCGGAAGGTGAGCTCGAACTGTTCATCGGAGATGTCCTCGATCGACGCCTGGTGCTGCTGGAAGGCAGCGTTGTTCACGAGAATGTCAAAGCGGCCGAGCTGTTTGCGAGTCTGCTCCACTGCGTCAGCGCAGAACGAGGAGTCGGTGACGTCACCCGGAATGAGCAGGCAGCGTTTGCCAACGTTCTCGATCGCGCGCTTCGTCTCCTCCGCATCGCGCTGTTCCTCGGAGAGGTAGACGATCGCGACATCGGCGCCCTCGCGCGCGAAGAAGTACGCCACGGCGCGGCCGATGCCCGAGTCTCCGCCGGTGACCAGTGCGACTTTGCCTTCGAGCTTTCCCGCCGCCTTGTATGCGGAGCCTTCGAAGCGCGGGCGCGGAGTGATCTCCGCTTCGATGCCGGGGTGTGACTGATGTTGTTTGGGATACGGAGCGGGCGGCTCCTTCATCACGGCAGGTTGTTGCGACCCCGACTTCTCCTTCTTTCCCTTCTGCTTTGCATCGTTCGCTTCGGCGCGACGCTGCGACGCGACGAAGACAGCGCGGGTATTCGGTCGCGTCCTGGATCCGCCGTTCGTCTTCGTACTCGAGCTCGAGCCATTTCCACGGGCGGTTCGTCCGCCGCTGTGCTTCTTTGCAGCCATCTCCTGCTCCTGTGGGCGTGGTGATTCCGAACGCAAGCGCTGGGCCCTCGAAGCAAGCGGCACCGAAACTGCCAGCGTAGATTTCACTGCAGTGCGCGCTGCAATCCCCGCGCGCTCAACAACGCTGAGGTTACCATGACGCTTCCACTCGACTACCTGAAGGTCGCCTTCCTTTCCGCAGACGGGGTTGAGCAGATCGAGCTGGAGGCGCCGCTCAACGCGGTACGGCAAGCGGGGGCGACGGCGTGCATCGTGTCGATCGACGGAGGCGCGATCGGCTCGGTAGAGAGCGACGCCAGCGGCGAATCGTTCGCCGTCGATTTTCTCGCGCGCGACATCGAGGCGCGGGAATTCTCCGCTCTCGTGATTCCCGGAGGAACGCGAAGCCTCGACGCGCTGCGGAACGATGTGGGTGCGCAGGAGCTGGTCCGGGCGTTCTGCGAGCTCGACAAGCTCGTTGCCGCAATAGGCTCAGCCTGCTCGCTGCTCATCGCGGCGAACGTAGTGCGCGGACGCACACTCTCCGTTCCGCCCGAGCTTCGCGGCGCTCTCGAAGCCGCTGGAGGCATCTACTCCGAGCGGGCGGTACATCGCGACCAGCATCTCGTCACGTGTCGATCGACCGATGATCTTGCCGCCTTTTGCGGATTGCTCATCGAGCAGCTCGCCCAGCTTTCGGCAAACGCGCGCGTGGACGAGGCGAGCGAGGAGTCGTTCCCGGCGAGCGATGCTCCCGCGTGGGGCCCTGCGGCGATCGGGGCGCGAAAGAAGAAAGAAGGGCGCGCGAACGGAGACTGAGAGGCGAGATCGGCGCACTTCTGCCATGGTACGTCCGGTGCGTTCCGGTGTACTTCTGATGAAGGCATCACCCACTCAACGCACGAGAGCACGATATGAGAGTCCATTTCGCCAAGCTCATCACGGTCGCCGCACTGCTCGCCTCCGTTGCCGCCTGTAGTCACGCAACGCGGAACATGAACGATGAGGGCGGGCAGCCCACGACACGTGTGCATGTGGAGAATCAGAACTTTCTCGACATGAACGTGTTCGTGATCGGGAACGGAGGATCGCGCCAGCGCCTGGGCACGGTCACCGGCAATACCAATCAGGACTTCGTCATCCCCGACTACATCATCGGACCCGCGAACACCGTGCGCTTCCTGATCGAACCGATCGGGTCGAACGCGTCTCCAATCAGCAACTCGCTTTCGATTCAGCCCGGGCAGACGGTAACGTTGACGATCCCACCCAACGTCTGAGCGCTCCGGAGCAGGCGCATCCATGTGAGGAGGCGGCCACCGATCACCGGTGGCCGCTTCTCGCAGCCGGCCAGTGCCTGCCGCTTACGCTTGCCGCCTCTAGCACGCCCGCATAGCATCCGAAGATGTCGAAACCGGTCTCTCCTGCTGCAAGGCTCCGATCTTTGTGGGCGAGACTCAGTCCCCTGCCCGGAGGGCGTTCGCTCTTCAGCCGGATGCTGGGGTTCATGATTCCATACACGGGGAGCATACATCCGCTCGTGGTCGAGCTGCGCCCCGGATACGCGAGAGTGCAGATGCGCGATCGGCGCGCGGTGAGAAATCATCTGCGCTCGATCCACGCCATCGCATTGATGAATCTGGGAGAGGTCACCACCGGGCTCGCGATGTCGCTCGCGATGCCGGACGGGGCGCGTGGAATCGTGACGGGGCTCTCGATGGAATACCTCAAGAAGGCGCGGGGGGTGCTGACCGCGGAATGCACCGCGCCGCCGTTCGACGCCAGCGTGAGCGGGCGGCACGATTTTCACGCCGCCATCGTCGACGAGAGCGGCGACGTTGTCGCGCGCGCGACGGCGCACTGGCTCGTGAGCCCGGTCCCTCCGAAGTGACCTCGATCGACACTGCGTTCTCGCGCCAGGTCGGCATCGACGTGCCGCTCATCTGCGGCGCGATGTATCCGTGCAGCAATCCGGAGCTGGTCGCGGCGGTGTCCGAGGCCGGAGCGATCGGCGTCGTGCAGCCAATCTCGCTCACCTACGTGCACGGCCATGAATACCGCGCCGGCCTCGAGCTCATCCGCTCGCTGACGTCCAAGCCGATCGGACTCAACGCACTCATCGAGCAGTCGTCGCGCGTCTATCGCGAGCGAATGGAGAAGTGGATCGAGATCGCGCTCGAGGAAGGCGTCCGCTTCTTCGTCACCTCGCTGGGCAATCCGCGCTGGGTCGTGCGCCGGGTCGAGAGCGTTGGCGGAGTCGTGTATCACGACGTGACCGAGCGAAAGTGGGCGCAGAAGGCGATGGACGGCGGCGTACATGGACTGATCGCGGTGAATGCACGCGCCGGCGGGCACGCCGGCACTCGCGACGCGCAGGAGCTGCTCGACGAGGTGCGCGACTTCGGGCTTCCGGTCATCTGCGCCGGCGGCATCGGTGGCGGCGCATCGTTCGCCGCAGCGCTGCAGATGGGCTACGCGGGTGCGCAGCTCGGCACACGCTTCATAGCGACGCCCGAGTGCAAAGCGAGCGATGCCTACAAACGCGCCATCGTGAGCTCGAGTGCCAGCGACATCGTGCTCACGGAGCGTGTCACGGGTGTCCCCGTCGCGGTGATTCGCACACCGTTCATCGAGCGCATGGGCACCACCATCGGTCCTCTCGCGCGGCGGCTCTTCCGCGGACGCAAGACCAAGCACTGGATGCGCAGCTACTATGCGTTGCGCTCGTTGCGACAGCTCAAGAAGGCCTCACTCGACGAGCGCGCGGAGTACTGGCAGGCGGGGAAGAGCGTTGCGGAGATCACCTCGGTGAAGCCGGCCGCCGAGATCGTGCACGAGCTCGCGAGCGCGGCCGCCGCAGCGATCGTGTAGCGTTCGGATAGCTAGACGGGCAACAGCCGCGCGCGAGCGTCGATCGCCAGCGCGACCGCCTCCTCCGCAGTCAACGCCACGGCACCCACGTGCCCCATCTTGCGGCCGGGCCGGGGCGACTTTCCGTAGAGATGCAGCCGCACGGCGGGCATCTCGAGCGCCCGCTCCCATCTCGGATCGGCTCCGTGCAGCCAAAGATCACCGAAGAGATTCGCGATCGCAGCCGGGCGAATGCTCTCCGTGTCACCGAGCGGCAGATCGCATACCGCGCGAATGCCCTGCTCGAACTGACTCGTGAGTGAGGCGAGCTCGGTATGGTGAAAGCTGTTGTGCGGCCGGGGTGCGAGCTCGTTCACCACGAGCGTACCGTCACGCAGCAGAAACATCTCGATCGCCAGCAGCCCGACGACGTCCATCTGCTCGGCGATTCCACGTGCGATGCGCACCCCCTCGCGCGCAACCGCCTCCGACACCGGAGCGGGAATCACGGACCAATCGAGCACACCGTTCACGTGATGATTGAGCGCAGGCGGAAAAGTCGCACAGGTTCCGCCAGGACGCCGCGCGACCATCACCGAGATCTCGGCCTCCAGATCGAGCGCCTTCTCGACCACACAGGTGGATGCGCCGAGCGAGCTCCAGATCGCGGCGGCATCGTCGCCCGGGTCCGTGCGCGCCTGCCCGCGGCCATCGTATCCACCGAACGCCGATTTCACGAACGCCTGCGGACCAGCCGCCGTCATACCCGCGGCGAGCTCACTTTCCGTGTTGGCCACCCAATGCGGGCCGAGCGGGAATCCATGCTCCGCGAGCCACTGCTTCTGTCGCGCGCGATCCTGGATGATGTGCAGCACTCCTCCGCCCGGACGCACGGGGACGATTGCACTCGCGGCGGTCATCGCCGCGGCCCCGATCTTCTCGATCTCCACGGTGATCACGTCGCTGGCGCGCGCGAGCTCCGTCGCGGCGGCCACATCGTCGAATTTCGCCGCGATCACGCGATCGGCGACGGCGCCGGCGGCACACGAGCGATCGGGATCGAGGATGATGACGTGATAGCCGAGCACGCGCGCGGCGAGTGTCATCATGCGACCCAGCTGTCCTCCACCGAAGATGCCAATGGTGGCGCCGGGAAGTACCGGTGTCACCTGGTGCGCTCCTCCTCCATCACCTCGGCCGTGCGCGCCGCACGCCAGGCGCGGAGCCGTTCACGGAGATCCGGCCGCTTGGCTGCGCAGATGGCTGCGGCGAGAAGGGCGGCGTTGGCAGCCCCCGGCTTGCCGATCGCCAGTGTGCCCACCGGAACGCCTCGCGGCATCTGCACGATCGACAGCAGCGAGTCGACGCCATTGAGCATCGTCGCGGGCACCGGTACTCCGAGCACCGGCAGTATCGTATGTGCGGCAACCATTCCCGGCAGGTGAGCTGCGCCCCCGGCGGCTGCGATGATCACCTCGAGCCCGCGCGACTCGGCACTCGTCGCGTACTCGGCCATCCACACCGGCGTGCGATGCGCCGAGACGGTGCGCACCTCGTGCGGAATCTGCAGCTCGCTCAGCAGCTCGACGGCCGGTGCGAGATGTTCAAGATCGCTCTTGCTTCCCATGATGACGCCGACCCACGGCAGCGGGCCGAGTGCCTCGCTCCGGCGCCTCATTGCCATGCGTGCCGGATCACTTTCCCGATTGCCAGGAGTACGAGCGTCCCGCGAGCCGGATGTCATCGTTCGGCACGACGTGCCATGCGCCGTTGTAGCGCCGAACCGTGATGCGCTCCACGCCGTCGTCGCTGGTGCCCGGCGGCGTCGGCGTCATGCGGTAGAGGATGTGCGTCACGTAGTCGCTCTCGGGCACCTCACCCAGGATCGTGCGCGTCGTCGTGCGCTCGTTCGACTTCACCGCGTCGCCGCCCGCGAGCCAGCTCGCGAAGAGCTGCTCGGGTGAGAGCGACTCGAGCTGCGCGATGGACTTGGCGCCGGCGAAGCCCTTGAGGAAGGTGTCGCTGTAATGCGACTCCTGCGACTCGAAATACTTCTGCACGCATTTCGGCAAGCCGTACTGCTTCTGGTGCTTCTTCTTGTTGTCGCGCTCGATCTTGTCGGCGTCGGCGTACACGAGCTGCTGCTCGCGCCACTGGCTCAGGAAGGCGGAGTCCGACAGAGCGGCTACCCGAGCCCACTGCTTGCGCGACATGGCGTCGAATGCGGCGTTCACGGCCGCGCGCGGGGAAGACAACGCGGAGTCGCCTGCCACCTGCGCGTGGGCGGGAGCGCTCACGATCACGGCGGAGATGAGCGCAGCGAGAGCGGCGGTCGCGCGCCTCGGACGCCGGCAACGAACACGTGCCGCTCGGCGAATCAGTCCTTCAGGATACGTCATAGATGACTGAAGATACCCATACCTAATGTAAAGCTATAGCGAGCGCCGCCGCTCCGCGAATGGCCGGGCACGTCTCTCAGGGGATTTCTCCGAAGGCCACCCCGTGCTTCTCACGGCCGAGCGCGGCTATGGCCGCGGCGAGAAGGAAAACGGTGAGGGCACTGATGGTCATGGCCCGGGCGTAGGGCATGTGCGCCGCCAGCTTCGCCTGAACGAAGGGCACCGAGGACGCGATGAGCACCCCGCACTGGTACGCGAAACCAGGCATGAAGCCGCGCACCGAATCGGGCGCGAGCTCCGTAATGTGCGCGGGGATTACGCCCCAGGCGCCCTGCACCATGAACTGCATGACGAAGGCGCCAAGCACCAGCAGTGCCATTGTCGGCGCGAATGCCCAGAGGGGAATCATCAGCACGGCGAGCACGAGCGCGAGCACGATCGACTTCCGGCGGCCGACGCGATCGGAGAGCATGCCAAACGCGATGCCGCCCACGATCGCCCCGATGGCGCCGACTGCGTTGATGGCGGAGCGCCTGTGCGGCGACATGCCCCAGTCTCGCTCGAGGAAGGTCGGATAGAGATCCTGGGTGCCGTGAGATACGCCATTCATGCATGCCATCAGCAGCGTGAGGTACAGAAAGAGCCGCCACTGCGAGACGATCGCGCGGATCAGCGAATTGAAATCGTGATGCCGCGTGCGCTGCCAGACCTCGGACTCCTTCACGCGCATGCGCACGAAGATCGCGAGCAGCGCGGGCAGACCTCCGATGAAGAAGAGAGGCCGCCATCCCCAGTGCGGGAAGATGAGGAAATACGCCACCGAGGCGAGAAGGTTTCCCGTCGCGTACCCTTCCTGCAACAACCCGGAGAGAACACCTCGCAGCTTGACCGGCGCCTTCTCCATCACCAGGGTTGCGCCCACGCCCCACTCCCCACCCATGCCGATTCCGAAGAGGGCGCGGAACCAGAAGAACATCGTGTACGAAGTGGCGAGGCCCGACGCGACCTCGAGTGCCGAGTAAAACACGAGATTGATCATGAGCGGTATGCGCCGGCCGTAGCGATCCGCGAGCACTCCAAAGATCAATGCACCCACCGGTCGAAATGCGAGCGTGACTGCCAAGGTCTTTGCCATCTCCGCATCGGAGACGTGAAAGTCCTTTCCGATGGCGGTCAGTGTGACGACGACGATGAAGAAATCGAATGCATCGAGCGTCCATCCGAGGAAGCCCGCAACCACTGCGGCGCGATGATCACTCGGCGCATTCGTCGATATAACCGCGGCGCGAGCACTGGATGAACGATTCATCATTCGAATTCGAGTGACCTCTGAAATCGCGGGCGCGTCAAGCAAATACGATCAACCTACTAACCCATAGTACGGCACGATCGCTAGAGGCACGCGCCCAAGCGACAAAGGCAAACCCGCCGAAAGACGGGGACGCAAAGCCAACGAGACTAACGCGCACGAGGCTGCGCTACGTCGGTCGGGTTGCCCGAAGAGCCAGTAAGGACTTTGGAAATGTCGATCTCTCGCCAGGTGCTCACGCTCGTGAGCGGTGCCGCGCTGCTCGCGTGTTCTGCGATGGAAGATCCATCCGCCAGTACGAGCGTTCAACATTCACTCGCGAAGTGGGTGCTCGTCTCGCCAGCGGCACCGACGATCGCTCCCGGACAGTCGATCGCACTCGACGTCGAGATGCAGGATGCGTCCGGGCGTGATGTCACCGGACAGCCTGAGGCGTGGAGCTCGAGTGATTCGTCGATCGCTACGGTCTCGAACACCGGCGTCGTCACCGCGGTGGCCATCGGCACCGCGAGGGTCTACGTCGCGTCAGGGCTGCAGAAGGCGTACGCGGATGTGAACGTGTCGACCGCTCCACCGGTGCCGCACTGGGTGTCTCTGTCACCAGCGACGGTGCAGCTCTCCGTGCATTCGATACTTCCTCTCTTTGCAACCGTGACGGATGCGAGCAACCACGTCGTCACGGACGTGCCGATCACGTGGACCAGCTCGAATCCGGCGCTCGCGACCGTCGATGCCAGCGGTAACATCTTGGGCGTCGCGCCCGGCGCATTGAGCATCATCGCGCACGTTGGAAGCAATCAGGCCGTGGCGCAGGTTCATGTGGTCGCGGCAGGAGGGCCGGGCACGTCATCGCCACCTCCTCCTGGTCCCGTTCCGCCACCGCCTCCGCCGTTCACACCACCGCCGTCCAGCGGATCGCTCTTCGGCACGTACAGCCCGACGTCGCCGCATTGGTCGCACATCAGCACGATGATGACGGACTTCTATTACGCGTGGACCTCGGCCGAGCGGCAGTGGGCTGGACAGCACTACGACTACTCGATGTCGGGCTCGGGAACGGCCTGGCGCAGTGCAAACCCGACGGTTGGGCATCTCCCGTACACACTCGAGTGGACAGTGATCGTTTCGCGTACGGGCGGCTCGATAGGCACCGGCTATTACAACGACATGGTCGCGTGGTATGGCGCGCATCCGTCGTACAACATCGAAACGGCATTCCTGCACATCGGCGGCACCGTACGCGATTCCGCCCATCGAAAGGTCGTCACGATCTGGGATTCCCCGCGCTGGATGATCAATCCCGCGGACGAGGGTGCCCGGGCCTATCAGGTGGATCGGTTCCAGCGTATCACTGCCAACGAAAGCGGCGCCTTCGTGGATGAGGCATCGTCGGACATGACCGGCCACACGGCGGGCAGCATGGAGTTTCCCCTCGCGTCGGATTTCGAGGCGCCGCAGACGGCGACCTTCGCCGCGATCAAGCGGGGAATCGGGAACAAGACGCTGATGATCAACACGGCCGAGTATACGAAGCCGTTCGATCGCGCAAACGCGATTGCAGCGGGTGCTGTACACCTCGAACGCATGAACAACCCGCTGTACTCCGGCATTGCGCAAACTTGGCAATGGGTAGAGGGGTTGACGAGTCAGGGCGTGCTCGTGGATTTCGTGAATCTCTACGACTCACCGTACGTCAATACGGTCGCCTGGTTCCCGCATGGGAATTCCGCGACACCGGCGCAGCGGATGAAGATGTGGGAGCTCGCGAGCTACTACATGGTCGTGCCATCCACGCCCCAGAATCTGACGCTGCAGCTCGAGAACTCCTGGAGCACGCCCTACTCCTCCATGTGGCTTCGCGCGCAGGAAGCGGACATTGGGCATCCGCTCGGCGCGCGCGTGCTCGCGTCGCGTGGCACGGATCCGCTGGGCCAGAACTACGAAGTGTTCACACGAGAGATGGACCGCGCGCTCGTGGTCATGCGGGTGAATCAGGGGTGGGGATCACACAGTTACACGGATGCCACGGCGGTGACGATCCCGTTGCCGAGCACGGATCAGTGGGTGCCGTTGAATGCCGACGGTACGCTGGGCTCACCGGTCACGAGCATCACGCTGCGCAACGTCGAATCGGCGATACTCATCAAGAAGAGTCGGCTGTAGGGGGGATTGGGAAAAGGGCGTAGCAACTGATCGGACACGAATCGAACCGAGGGAATCGAACCGAGGTAATCGAACCGATGCGCGCAGCGGGCTGCTCGTTCGGATTCGTTGAATTCGTGCACCGCAGTTCGCCACGTCCAATCCCGAGAGAACTCGCCCCTCGCGGCGAGCTTCCCTCGCAGTCGGAGTGCCGACACCAGTATCTTGTGGGTTCTCATGGCCTCCGATTCGAGCTCCTCGCGCGGCGAGCAGGCAGCGGCACTCAAGCTCTGGGTGGTGCTGAATCGCGCGCACGAGGCGGTTGGGGAGCTGGCGAAGCTCGACGTGGATAAGAGCGAGCTCTCGCTGACCGAGTTCGGGGTGATGGAGGCGCTCTACCACAAGGGCGCCTTGTCGGCGGGCGAGGTGAGCAGGCGTGTTCTCCTGCGAAGTGGAAGTCTCACGTACGTGATCGACAAGCTGGTCGAGCGCGGATTGATCAGGCGCACGGTATGCGAGACGGACAAGCGCCGAACGTATCTGCAGCTCACGACCACCGGGGCTGCACTCATGCGGAAGATGTGGCCCGGGCACGCGGCCGCCATTGCGCACGCGATGGAAGGGCTGACGCTGGCAGAGAAGCGGACAGCGGCGCGGCTGCTGAAGAAAATGGGCCTTCATGCAGCGCTTGGCCGCGAGGCGGGAACCAAATCGAGGTGAAATATCTTGAATTCAAGAGATCTTCACCAGCCGCCAGCGGAGCATACACATGGGTACCACGCAGACAGCCACACGAACCAGCACCTGGAAAATCGATCCGAGCCATTCGAACGTCGAATTCGCCGTCAAGCACCTGATGATCAGCACCGTGAAAGGACGGCTATCGGAGGTCGAGGGTGAGATCGTGATCGCCGACGGCGATCCATCGCACTCTTCGGTGACAGCCACGATCAAGGCCGCGAGCATCGATACCCACACGGGCCAGCGCGATGACCACCTGCGCAGCGCCGATTTTCTGGATGCCGCAAATTTTCCCGAGATCAGGTTCAAGAGCACACGCATCACGGGCAGCCGGTCCGAGTTCGAGGTGACGGGCGACCTCACCATTCGCGGCGTGACGCGCGAAGTCACGCTCGACGCCACGAACGAGGGCAGCGGGAAGGATCCCTGGGGTGGCGACCGTATCGCATTCAGCGCGACGACGAAGCTCGATCGCCGGGACTTCGGTCTCACGTGGAATCAGGCAATCGAGGCCGGGGGTGTTCTCGTCGGCAATGACGTCAAGGTTTCGATCGATGTCCAGGCTGTGAAGCAGGCGTAGCGCGCGCCCGCACGCAGAGCAGACGATGGCCGCCCCCAAAGGCGGCCTTCGTGCATCTAGCGAGCGTCGAGCTTCGCGGCGATGCGCTTGGGAGCCGTGAGGAGGTACGCATCGCGGATCAGCTCCTTGATGGTCCTCCAGTTGGGACGCCGGTCGAGCCGAATGCCCAGCCACCCCTTGGGCCCCACATACGGCGGAGAGAAATAGCGACCCCCATCCTCGTGTATGAGCATGTCCTGGATGAGACTCGTCGATTTCAGCCACACGCAGGGCCGTCCCGCACCGTGATGCGTCTCGGAGGCGGCGTACATCGCGAAGATCCGGTTCTTCACGCGAAAGGTCGGCTCTCCCCACGCTTCCACCTCCTGCGCCTCGGGAAGGGCGAGACAGAGCGCGCGCAGTCGATCGATCGGAAGGCTCGAGGGGCGTTTTGCGGGCATAACGGGCGGGATGAGGAGGTCGACGGATCTTAACACCGGTTCCCCGTTTCGTGGTGGCTTGGAGGGGAGGCCGATCGTCTGCATTTCGATGGCATTTGGAAGGGCCACAGCCGGCCCCAGTCACTCGAAATCCCAGCGGTCGAGGTTCCGATGGAGCTGCGCTCATACGCGCGTTGCGCGACGATGTTTGCTTCCGTGCTGGCGCTGATCGCCTGTGGCAACCGCGACGTCGGCACCGAGACGGGAAGCGGTGCACTGATCGTGACGGTGAACACACCGATCGCTCGCGCTGCCGCCGTATCGATCCACGGGCCCGCCTCGAGCGTCCACCTGGCTGCGAGCGACACTCTGCGGGGCCTCACCGCGGGCGAGTATCTCGCGCGAGCGCAGGATGCCGCGGCGGCAGACTCGATCGTGAGCCCGGTGCTGACCGGCACCATGTCCGACAGCGCGATGCTCATCGCGAATGGCGAAACGAAGTCCACGACGGGCACGTACGCGATCCGCGGCGGGTCGGGTGCGCTGTGGGTGGGAAAGTGGGGGCATGCCAATCTCGCGGAGGGATTCACGTCGCAGCAGCTCGCGACGGCCGGCATCATCGCCCCGGCGGATACGGTGGGGGCGGGGGCGTCGTTGATCAACAGCTCGGGTGCGGCCTTCGACTCCGCGGGCAACCTGTGGGTGA
>DATGDQ010000399.1:0-5494 GCA_035310785.1 Gemmatimonadaceae bacterium
GTGCCGCCGGCACACGCCTGGTGTGCGACGCACCGAGCGGAGTGCTGCCGGGCGTGCCCGACCGGTCCATGCACATGCTGGCCGAGCTGCTCGCAGGCATCGCGCGCGCGAGAGATTTTATCTACGTCGAGCACCAGTATCTGACGTCGCGCCCGATCGCCGCCGCACTCGCGACCGCGCTTCGTCTCGTGCCGAAGCTCGAGATCATCGTCGTCTTGAACCAGAACCCGGATCTCACCGCCTATCGCGCGTGGCAGAACATCCAGCTCACCGAGCGGGCGCTGCTCGCGCATCCGCGCGTCGGTGTGTTCTCGCTGTGGAGCACGGATGCGCATCCGGAGCGCGAGGCCGTCACCCGCATCAGCCAGCTGTTCATACACAGCAAGGTGATGATCGTCGACGATGCGTGGGTGGCCGCGGGTACGTCGAATCTCGACGGGGCCTCGATGGGCGACTTCGGAGACGATTTCGCCGGTTCCCTGGGAAGGCGCGTGTTTCGCGGCGTACGAAACGTCGAAATCAACGTCATCATCGACGCGCACGATGCGCACGACGTCTCGCATGGGAGAAACAGACCTCGGGTGCGAACGGCGGAGGCGCACACGATCATTGCGCTGCGCGAGCGCCTGTGGTCCGAGCATCTCGGCGCGCGGCATCGCATCCCACCCGAGGGTGGGTGGCTCGGAGTCTGGCGAGGCGCCGCGTCGCGCAACGTGCGAGCGCTGTCGTCGCCGCGCGGCGATCACGAAGATCCAGCACTCGTGGTGGGTCGCGTGCTTCCGTACAGCACGCGCGCCTTTCCCAGCGAACAGCTCGCGGAGCTGGGCATCGATGTTCGCGCGGACTGGCTAGAGCTCTGCTACAATCCGAGCTGGGTGAGCGTGTACGCGAGCCTGCACTGGGTACGAAACATCTTTTGACCGGAGCTCAAGACTCCTTGAGCTGGTAGAGCAGATCGTCCTCGACGCGATACAGCAGCGGCACGATCTGAATGCGCGGATAGATCTCGCGCAGGCGCTCCGCTTCCTTGAGCACGAAATCCACCTCATCGCGAATTCCGAACTTGGGGGCCGAGTCCGCGAAATGCTTCACCGCTCGGGCCTCGTCCCAGCCCGCGGCGTCCATGAGCCCGTGCACGAACCGGTCGCGGTTCTGCTCCAGCTTGGCCATCCCGCAGTCCGTGTGCGCAATGAGCACGATCATGCGCACGCCTCCGACGGCGATCGCATACGAGATCCGGAACTCGTTGTCGCGCATGTTCGCGCCGGCGGTTCGCAGGACGAAGGCGAAATCGTTCGGAATGCGCAACGACTTCCGGCTGTCCATGCACATCCCGATGAGCAGCTGAGGCGAGGCGGCGGTGCCGATCGCCCGGCCGAGGTTGTGATATTCGAGCAGCAGCTCTACGGGCGTTCCCCGATATTCGGGGAGAATGTCATCGCGGTAATTGACGGGAATGATTCGAGGCATGAGGCGAAGCTAACGCGCATCCGCACCCCGCGAGAAGTGGCACGCGCTACTTGCAATCGGATTGCGATGTGGTGAGCGGCGCACCAGACTCGAGATGAATGATCTTCCACCGGCCACTCATCGAATAGAGCCAGGCCTCATCGAGCTCGCCGGTGCAGCGACGCGCGCGCACGCGCGCCCAGTGCCCGACGACCGCCACCGTGGCGTTCGGCAGGCAGTACCCGTGGGCGTCGCTGGTTTCACGTGCCTCGATGGATGGGTCGGTGAGCGAAATCCAGACAGGATCCTGATCCGGGACCGCAAAGCGCGCCGTCACCTTGGCCGGATAGAAGTGGGTCACGATCGAGGTCCAGTTCCGATCGTGAAGATCGCGATAGTAGCCGCGTAGCTCCTCCAGGATCATCACCGTGGCTGCGCTGTCGCGTGTGACGGCGCGAGTCGATGAGGGGCGCTGCACGGACATCTGCAGCGGGCCGTGCAGCGCGGCGGCGAGTGCGCAGAGGGCGTGTATCCGGGTCGTGAGCGTCATGCCTCGCAACGTATGTGCGCACGCGCATCGAACCTTCCCGGATCTTGCGATTCAATTCGGCGACGGAGGGCGGTTTCGCAACGGGCGTGCGTTGCGCCACATTGTTCGCATGCGAATAGACCGTGAGCATCTCGAGGAGACACTCGCCGCACTCGTCCGCATCAATTCGGTGAACCCGAAATTCAGCGACGGGTCGACGGATGAGGTCGCGATCGCTACCCACCTCGAGGGCGTGCTGCGCGCGCTCGGGATGGAGGTCGCGCTCTACGACGCGGCGCCGCGGCGCACGAGCGTCGTCGGCCGATTGCGGGGCAGTGGCGGCGGGCGCTCGCTCATGCTGTACGGCCACATCGACACGGTGGGCACTGAAGGGATGAAGATGCCGCTGAGCGCGCGCATTCGCGACGGGCGCATGTATGGCCGCGGAACCTACGACATGAAGGGTGGAGTTGCGGCGTGCATCGCCGCCGCGAAGGCGATCGTGGATGCGGGAGAACGGCTCGCGGGCGATCTCGTGGTGGTCGGCGCCGCGGACGAGGAAGTGGCGAGTATCGGAATGAGCGAGGTGCTCCGGCACGTGCGCACGGACGCCGCAATCGTCACCGAATCGACCGAGCTTCAGCTCTGCCTCGCGCACAAGGGTTTTTGCTGGATGGAAGTGGAGGTGGAAGGGCGCGCGGCGCACGGCAGCCGATTCGAGGAAGGCATCGACGCGAACATGGCGATGGGGCGCTTTCTCGGGCGGCTCGACACGCTGGAGCGCGAGCTGCGACAGCGCACGCCGCATGCGCTCGTGGGCCCGCCATCGCTGCACGCAGCCGTCATCCTGGGCGGCACGGGAACGAGCACCTACGCCGCGCATTGCCGTCTCGAGATCGAGCGGCGCACGATCCCCGGCGAATCGGAAGCGAGCGCGCTGGCGGAAATCCAGTCGCTGCTCGACGCGCTGGCGCGCGATGACTCCACCTTTCGAGGACGCGTGCGACCGTTGCTTTCACGCGGGACCTTCGAGACGCGCCCCGACTCGCGGATCGTCGAAGCCGTGCACGAGGCTGCGACGACTGTGCTCGGCGCGGCGCCCAGGATCATCGGAGAGCCGTACTGGATGGACGCGGCGCTCCTGGCCGATGCGGGAATCGAGACCGTCGTGATCGGTCCGACCGGCGCGGGTGCGCATGCGGCGACCGAGTGGGTGGACCTGGCATCGGTGGAGCGTGTCGCCGACATTCTTGCGCGTTCGGCGATTCGCTACTGTGGTTGATCGCATTCGTGCGCCGATCGTGAACAGGGGCAGACGAGCTCGCGCTCGCTGCCCCTTCTTCCGAATTGCGTGAGGACGCGTGTGCCTACTGGCCCATCGCGTCGAGCAGTCGTTGTGCTGCGAGCATGTGCGCCTCGAACGCGGGCCCGACCTTGACCTCGAGGGCCTTGAGCTCGGCGTTCTGTGTCGCGGGAATGAAGGAATTCGTGATGGCATCGATCACCGCCTTGTGATACGACACCTCGTGCGCGAGATACGCGCGGTCGAACGCCTTGCCACTCGTGCTCTGGAGCGTCTTCATGGCCTCCTCGTGATCGGTGGCGAGCGCGAAGTCCTTGGGCGGCGTCGGGGTCACGTTGAGCTTCTTCACCAGGTCGCGTCCCTGCTGCCGCACCGCCTTGTGATCGCGAATGAACATGGCCGCGAGGTCGCGGACCTCCTTGGTCGTTCCTTTCTTCGCCGCGATTTGGCTCGTCTCGATGTCCCACGTGTTCGCGGCATCGAAGATGGCGCAAATGGTCGGATCGTCGATGGCGCGTCTCGCGTGCGCATCCGCCCGGGTTGGCGCGAGGGTGAGTACGCCGAGAGCCATTGCACCAGCTATTTGCATCACACGCATTGGAAGCCTCCGAAATCGGGTTCGCGTGGGGAAGTCGCCGCCACTCGGGGCGCATCCGCCAGCGCTGTGATGGAAATAGAGCCGGGCGCAGTAATTTGTCAAGGTTTCTCTTGACTTATCACGCAGGCGTATGTATCGTGGATGCGGGGAAGTGAGCTCCATCGCGCGCGGGGCGCCGAACGTGGAATCGGTACATCTTTGCGGGGTACTGCCGCTGGGCAACACGGAGACTTCATGAGCCTGTGGGAACGTGAGCACGGTGGGACGACGCGTGGACAGATCGTCACGCTCCTTCGCGGTGGCCATCGCAGTGTGGACGAGCTCGCCGCCGAGCTCGGCCTCACGGACAACGCCGTTCGCGCACATCTCACCGTGCTGCTGCGCGATCAGATCGTGGAGAACGTCGGCGTGCGACGTGAAGGCGCCGTCGGAAAACCGGCGTCGATCTACGGCATCGCCCCCGGCGCGCTCCCGCTGTTCTCGCGAGCATATTCGCCGCTCCTGTCGGCCTTGCTCGCCGAGCTCCGGAAGCACAGCACGCCGAGCGCGATTCGGCGACTCCTGGCGCGTGCGGGCCGGCGCATGGCACCGCACGCCGCGACGGGCACCCTCGAGGCGCGCGTCCGTGCGGGCTCGAATCTGCTCAACGAGCTCGGGGGATCCACGGATGTCGTGCGCGAGGAAGATGGATTCGCCATTCGCGGGCACGGCTGCCCCCTTTCCGAGGCCGTCACCGCCTGTCCCGAAACGTGCACTGCCGTCGAACAGATGCTTTCCGATGTCACGGGAGCGAGGGTCGTCGAGTCATGCGACCGCAACGGGCCTCCGAATTGCCTCTTTCGGGTGTCGGCCCCGAACTAGTACGCGGCGTTCGCACTTCGACGAGGTCTGGACGATGGAGAGGCGATCGCTGGAAAGAAGAGCTCCCTGGAGAGCGGGGGCGATCCGCATGTCGCTCTTCGCATTCGTCGTGGTCGGCGCCTGCTCGCAGCTCGTGTTTCTGAAGCCGGCCTCCGTGCCGCGAAAGAAAGGATCGAGCGCCACCGTGCGCGGACCGGCGTTCGCATTCGCGGGCTCGGCGAACGCGGTTCCCAACGCGGACGTGGACTGGCCGATGTACAATCGTGGCTACGAGGGAGCGCGCTTCTCACCTCTCGCGCAGATCACCGCATCCAACGCGTCATCGCTGTCCCCGGCGTGCACCTTCCCGCTCGGCGTCACGGCCAACATGCAATCGGGGCTCGTGGCCGTGAACGGCACGCTCTACTTCACGACTGCCACGGACACGTACGCGATCGACGCGGTGACCTGCGCGCTGCGCTGGCGCCACAGCTACGACTACGATCCGAAGCCCCCGTTCGATCCGAACAAGGTGAACCGGGGCGTAGCGTATCTGGCGGGCCCCGATCGCCCGCGACTCTTTCGCGGCACGAACGACGGCCGCGTGATGGCGCTCGATCCGGCCACCGGTGACGAGCTGTGGAGCGCTGTCGCGGGCGATCCGTCCAGGGGAGAGACGTTTCCGGCCGCACCGATCGCATGGAACGGGATGGTGTTCATGGGCAACGCCGGCGGAGACAACTTCGCGGTGAAGGGGCGCCTGATGGCCTTCGAC
>DATGDQ010000400.1:0-12228 GCA_035310785.1 Gemmatimonadaceae bacterium
CCCCGTGGTGATACCCCCGACATGCCGAAAGCGCACATTCGGGATGCTGTCGTTCACGGACATCGCGGACTTCCACCACGTGGGCCAGCGTAAGGCTCCGAACGGCCGCCACGCGGCCATCTCAACGATCCCTCCCCCATCGCTCGCGCGCTCGTGAAACCGCACCCAGCGATAGTGCGACAGATGCTCGGGCCACCGGTCCACCTCGCGCGCGAACTCGAAGATGCGGCGCAGCGGTGCACGAACGAGCAGCTCGTCAACAGTACACATGCTTCGCTTGCTCGGCATCGCGCCGAGGTCGAATGGTGCGATACTGGGGCGAATGGCGCTCATCAGGCGGCGAGCGTATGCGGAGTCCACGAGGCCGTGGCGCGAAAACCGAGATGTCGGCGTGCGACGGGCGTCTGTTCCGTGGCCTTCTGCACCAGCTGCCGGAGCTCGCCGGGCGTGAAGCCGCGCAGTACCGACACGACTCCGTCGTGACGGCTCACGGGATGAAAGCGCAGCGGAAATGACGCGAGCCAGATGCCCGCCGCGGCGATCCAGCTGCGCCGAATGTCGCTCACGATCACGCGCTCGCGCGCGACGCGATCCAGCTCCCGCAGCACGACCAGCAGATCGTTCGCCTCGAAGTGATGGAGCGTCTGGGAGCAGATCGCGATGTCGACGCTCTTCGATGCGATCGGGAGCGCGAGCGCATCGCCGCAGATCGGAACGATGCCGCGATCGCGAGCCTGGTGCAGCAGACACGCGCTGAGGTCGACGCCGAACGTCGTGATCGTCATTCCGCTGGCGCGCCACGATTCGGTGGCGAGCGTCGGGATGTCTCCGATTCCCGTGCCGACGTCGAGAAGCGTCACGCTGCGCGTCTCGCGCCCGTCGAGCACCTCGGCGAGCTCGGCCCGCACGGCGCGCCAGCCGCCGAATACCGTGTTCGAGCGCGCGACGTCGGCCAGCGACCGGGCGCGGAGCGCGTCATCGATGTGTGGATCATCGAGGATCTCATAGCCGCGGCGACGCGCGGGCGTGAGGAGTGAGCTCATCGCGCCCTCATCGCTCGAGAGTGGCGTAGCCGCCTCGATAGTAGAGCAGCGGGCTTCCGTCGCTCGTCGCCGACGCGATGACGGTGCCGACGACGATCGTATGATCGCCGGCGGGATGCCGGCTCTGCACCTCGCACTCGATGACCGCAAGACAATCCTCGAGTATGGGTGCGCCGGTTCTTCCACGAGTGAAGCCAACTCCTTCGAAACGATCCGGATGCTCCTCGGCGAAGCGCCGCGCGACGTCTTCCTGTTGGGACTCCAGGATGTTGACCGCGAATTGCGTCGCAAAATTCCCCGCCGCCAGCACACCGTGGAGCGATGCGCTCTTCTCGATGCACACGAGCACGAGCGGCGGCTCCAGGCTCAAGGAGCAGAATGCGCTCACGGTCATGCCATGATCGTAGTGCTGAGTGTCGCGGACGGTGACCACGGTAACGCCGCTGGCGAAGCGGCCGAGCACGCTGCGGAAGGTGGCGGGATCGATTGTGGACGGCGGCATGACTACGGTGAAAGTGGAATCGGGGCGTTCCGGGACCGGAATACGTTGCCGAAGACGAGCCTCGCCAGATAGCCCGGCCGAAGCACTTCGCGCGCCGGAACGAAGTCGCCAGCCACCCCGACGAACAGATCCGCCATGGCAGGGCTCGCCTCCAGCACCGACGCCACGCGATTGAGCAGCGCGGGTGAACCCACCGCAAGCGCGACCAGCCGCTCGATCGCCCACTTCCCACGAAACGCACTCCGCCGCGCGCGGTCGTAGGCGCGTAGCGCGTGGTCCGCACCTCGGCCGCGCGACGCGGCGAGCGCCTCGAGCGCATAGGGAGCGAGCAGCTCGCCCCCTCTCAGCGCGGCGTAGATCCCCTCGCCCGTGAACGGGTCGAAGAAGTCTGCCGCGTCACCCACGAGCGCGACGCCGCGCCCCCACGCGCGCGACGCGTGCACCGCGAACGGGCCCGTCACGCGCACCGTGTTCGCGCGCGCGGCGTGCGCCATGCGCGGCGCGATGTGCGGGTGCGCCGCGATCCAGCGCTCGAGAAAGCCGGCCGGATCGCCGGCCACGTTCCCCTTCACGCTCGAGCGCGGAACGACCACCGCCACGTTGGTGAGGCCGTGGCCCACGTCCGCGAAGCCCGCGTATCCGTCGGGCGCGACGTGCATCTCGCCGAAGTCGGTCATCCCCTCCACTCCGCGATAGTGCCCGATGAAGGCGAGCCTGCGCGGGCCGATCGCGTGACGCGCCACACCGATCCGCCGCGCGATCACCGACCGCAGGCCATCCGCCCCGATCACAAGTCGGGCCCTGATCTCGTGCTCCGCGCCACCGAACTGCCGCACGCGCACACCGCACACCGCAAAGCGGTGATCTCTCAGTACTGAGACAACCTGCTCGCCCTCGCGCACCTCCGCGCCGGCCGCACGCGCGCGCTCGAGCAGGATGGAATCGAGCACGCGGCGCTGCAGCGCGAGTCCGCGGTCGCGGAAGGCGCGAAAGCCGTGCGCGGCCGCGAACTCGCCACGAATGCGGGCGCCGTTCGGCGCGCGAATCACCATCCCCGCGAGATGCGCGGCGCCGGCGGATTCGCAGGACTCGAGCGCGCCCATCGCCGAGAGAATCCGAGATGCCTCAGGGCTGAGATATTCGGCGCAGGGCTTCTCGCGCGGAAAGCGCGCGCGGTCGAGCACGATGACACTCGCGCCCTCGCGCGCGAGATGCCACGCGGTGGAGCTGCCCGCCGGCCCCGCGCCGACCACGAGAACGTCGACGTCCGTCACGAGAAGGAGCGGCTCAGCCGCTGGAACACGCCCATGTAGCGCCAGTGCGGGCGCGGCAGCCGGAGCGCCGATGCGAGCCTCGTGAGATACGGAAGCAGCGGCGAGCGTGAGTCCGCCGAGAACATGAAGCGGGGATAGCGCGTCGCGAACGCGCGCAGGCGCGCGAGCGTGGGCTCCATCTGCAGCTGCTCGGAGAAATAGAACTTCGGCACGAGCAGCGGATCTCCCCGCGGCACCACGCCCTCGTCCATGGCGATGTTGTGCAGCGTCGTCCCGGGATACACGCGCAGCCCGACCGTCAGGTACACCGCGTCGCCCCGATCCAGCCGCCACGCGGCGAAGCTGAGCGTCTCCTCGAGCGTGGCCGGCGTTTCTCCCGGTCCGCCGATCAGGAAGATCCAGAGCACGCCCATGCCGGCGCGCTCGACATTCTCCGCGACGGTCCGCAGCTGCTTCACATCGAACCCCTTCTGCAGGGACTCCAGCACCGGATCGCTCGCGCTCTCGGCCGTGATCCCCAGCCACTTGAATCCCGCGTGGCGCATGGCGGAGAGCAGCTCCGGCTGCGCGGTGGCCGGCGTGAAGTTCGTGGTGTCCAGATGCACGCGCAGATTGCGCCGCGTGATCGCCTCGCACACGGCGAGCGCGTGCCGGGGCGGGGCATTGAACGTGGAGTCCACGAACTCGAAGTGGCGTATGTGCGCCTCGGTCGCGAGCTCCGCGATCTCGTTTGCCACGAGCTCGGGCTCGCGCAGGCGGTATCCCCAACCTTCCACGTTGAGATAGGTGCAGTAGATGCACTTGAACACGCACCCACGCTTCGTCTGAATCGGCACGGTGCCGCCGCGGCGCTCGTAGCGCTTCAGATCGAGCCAGCGATGCATGTGCACCGGGGGCAGCGAGTCGAGCGCACCATCGCCGCCGGGAGGGGTGAGCACGCGCCGTCCGTCCACGCGGCGCACCACACCCGGAATCGCGCCCGGTGTGCGCCCGGCCGCGAGCTCAGCGATGAGCGCGGGCGTCGCGCGCTCGCCGTCGCCCGCAACCGCGTGCTCCACTCGCAGCTCGTCGGAGAGCGCCTCCGGTGCCACGCCGAATGCAGCACCGCCCGCGATCACCTGCGCGCCCGGTGCGCTCGCGCGCAGCGTGTCGAGCAGCGACGCCGCCGCGGGCGTGTAGTGCTCGAGCGCCACGAGATCGCTGTTGTCGATGTTGCGCACCGAGAGACCGATGACGTCGGGGGCGAACGCCTTCGCGCTCTCGCGGGCCGTGCGGTGCGGATCGCGCGCGAAGCACAGGTCGAGCACGCGCACGTCGTGTCCCTCGTGCTCGAGCGCCGCCGCGACGCACGCCACGCCATTGGGAACCACCGGCATCGGCTGCCGCTCGCGATTCGCGCTCACGAGCAGCACTCTCGGACGCGTGCTCACGATCCGTTCGTCATGCGAGCAGCTCGTACGCTCCGAGCGAGACGAGCGAGCCCACGAACGTGCACGCGGCGTTCACGCCGTCGTTGTTCAGCCATGCCAATCCTCCCGTGCGCTCGGTACGCGCTCCGCAGTCGTGCACCAGTCGTTCCGTCGCACTGTTGCAGTGCACGCAGAAGCGACGCGATTGCCAGAGCGCGCCGAACATCGAGTCGGCGAACGCGCCAGCCAGTCCGCCGAGTGATACAGCGAGAGCGAGGTGCACGTTCCGTTGCACCAACCACACCGCGAGCGCGACGAAGAGAGCGCCAGCGACCGTCGCCACGAGCCCCGTTGCGCTCACCCCGCCGGATGTGCCCGTGGGCACTCGTCGCCACGTGGTTACGAGTCGTGGAAAAGATTTCGACAACATGCCGATCTCGGTGCCCCACGTGTCCGCGGCGGAGGATGCGAGCGCGCCGGCTCCCGCCGCGAGCCAGAGCGCCGAGGGATGAATCAACTGCAGTAATGCCGCGAGAGCGAATGCCGCTCCATTCGCGAACACCTGCGCCGCGTCGCGCGCACCGCCTTTCTCCACGATCGCGCCGCTGCGCTGTGCCTTGAGAGCGGCCCCCATGCGGCTGAGCAGCGACGACGAAACGAAGTACAGGATGAGGAGTGCTCCCCACACCCAGCCCGCGGCGATCGCGATCGTGCCCATGAAGAAGGCCGCTGCGGCGCCGCTCCGGCTCAGCGACCCTGAGCGCCACGCGCCGGCGGCGATCGCGGCCGCGATCAGCGCGCCCGCCGCGGCCCGTACGATCATTCCTCCGAGCGAGCGACCTCTTCGTTCATGAGCGCCGCGAGAATCTTGCGCCTGAGCGTGGGCGGCGCGCGCTCGATCACCGCCCGCTTTTCAATGAATCGGAGAAATACGCGCTCGTACTCGAAATGCGGAAAGCATCCGCGGCACTCGGCCAGGTGCGTGCGAATCTGCTCATCCACGTCGGGAGTGAGCTCGCCGTCGAGAAACTCGTAGAGCTTCTCCATCGTGCGTTGGCAGGGCGATTGGTCGCCTGAGGAACAATTCGTCATGGACGGCTCGTGCAGAATACTGGAGCGCGCGTGGCGCGGATCAAGTCGCGGAGCAAATCCCGGTTGCGGAAGCGCCTCCGGCTGCTGTGGAATGAAGCGCCGGCGGGGCGTCGAGGTTCCCGGTCGGCTTCTTGAAGGGACTCCTCCCGGACATTAGCTTCTTCCCAGCCCTCCGTCGCCCTTTCCCAACACATGTCAACGACCGTCGACGCGCTCCTCCCGCTAAGCTTTCTCGAGGCGGTGCGCAACGTCGATAGCCCCGATGGCGATCTCGACGCGGAGTTCGTCCCGGAGCTTCGCAACAAGCGTCTAGGCCTGAGTGACACCGTGTACGCGCAGATCAGGCGCTACACCGATGCCGCGCGTCGCAAGGAACGGCCGGTATTCGATGAGGCGGTCGGGCTGGCCCGGCTGATCGGGCGCCGCCCGGATGCCGAGGCGGTGTTTCGCGCGGCCGGCCGCTATCTCGCGATGCAGACGTACCTGAGCATACCGGCGGCGACTCGCCAGATGATCACGATACTCCCGTCGATCCTGTCGCGGCCGATCGCGCTCCGGCACGTCCAACGCATCGCGGCGCGATTTCTCAATGGAAAGGTTCGTCGCAGCGGGTCGTATCTCACCCTCGAGGTCTCTCGCTCGGCCACCCTCGACAGCGCGCCGCGCGGCGCGGGCTGTGCGTACTACGAAGCGGTGCTGCAGGAGCTCCTGCGGCTGCTCGGTGCGAGCGGCGGGGCCGTGGACCACGTGCGCTGCGCTGGGAAAGGCGAGGGAATGTGCGAATGGCGCGCCGAGTGGCGCTCGATCGGCAACTGAGACGAGGGCAATTGATGCTGACACCCGAAACGCTCCCGGACCTGCAGCGCGCCTTGGCCGAGGCGAACATCGACGGCTGGCTCCTCTTCGATTTTCAGGGGACGAACCCCATCGCAGCGGGCGCCCTGGCGCTGGACGGCTTCGTGACTCGGCGTGTGTTCGGGTTCATACCACGGGAGGGCGTTCCCGTCGCCGTGACGCACGACATCGAGCAGGGGCCCTGGCACCGCTGGCCGAAGCAGTGGAAGCGCGTTCGGTATGGGAGCTGGAGGGTGCTCGAGCAAACGCTCCGCTCGCTGGTGAACGGCAAGCGTGTGGCGATGGAGTACTCGCCGGGCGACGCGGTGCCGTATCTGGATCGCGTCCCGGGCGGAGTGCTGGAGATGGTGCGGGCGGCTGGGGCGGAGATCGTGTCGTCGGGCGTGCTGGTCTCGCGCTTCTACGCGCTCTGGACCGACGTGCAGCTCGCGTCGCACAAGCGGGCCGCGAGGTTCGTCGCTGCGACGGCCCGCGCGGCGTTCGATGAGGCGGGGAAACGCAGCCGCACGGACAAGCCGATCACCGAATACGAGCTGCAGCAGTGGATCACGAAGCGGTTCAGGGATGCGGGGCTCGAGTTCGATCACGAGCCGATCGTCGCGGTGAACGAGCACGCCGCGAATCCGCACTACGGACCATCGAAGGAGAACCCACGCCCGATCCGGCGCGGCGATCTCCTGCTGATAGATCTGTGGGCGCGCGAGCACGAGGGGATCTACGCGGACCAGACGTGGATGGGCTCGATCGGCGAGCCGACGCCCCGCATGGTCGAGGTGTGGACGGCCGTGCGCGACGCGCGCGACGCGGCGATCGCGCTCTTGCGCGAAAAGATTCCGTCCGGCGTGGCGGTGCGTGGCGCCGAGGTGGATGATGCCGCACGTAACGTGCTCACGGCGCGCGGCTTCGGCGAGCAGTTCGTGCATCGGACCGGGCACTCCATCGACTCGCGCCAGCTGCACGGTGCCGGCCCGCACATCGACAACTTCGAGTCGCGGGAAGTGCGCGAGCTGATCCCGGGGCTCGGCTTCTCGATCGAGCCGGGCGCGTATCTGAGCGGCGAGTTGGGTGTGCGCGCGGAAGTGAATGCGTTCATCGCGCCGGGCGAGGTGATCATCACGCCAGAGGATTACCAGCACGATCTGATCGTGGTGTGAGCGCGCGCCTGATGCGGGGAGTGAGAATCGCCATCGCGTGTGCGGCGGTTGCCGGTGCCTTGGCCGGTGATGCCGGCGCGCAGAGCAGGGCCGCTCAGTCATCGGCGGACACACAGGCGATCAGCGCGCTCGTTCATCGATTCTTCGCGGATTCGGTCCTGCCCGATCGCAAGAGCGTGTTGACGGCGCGCTTCGACAAGCTGCTCGACACTACGCCGATTCCCGGCGCCATTCTGCCTCACGGAACGCGACTCGCCATCCGCGAGATCTCACGCGATTCCGGACACGCCGTGTTCGAGACGGAAACGGGGCCCGAGAAGCGGTTCGCGGACTGGTATACCTATCTCGTGCGCGATTCGAGCAGGTGGAAGATCGACAACCTGCGCGTGTTCGAGCTGCCGCCGGTGCACTATCTCATTCTCGACTCGCTCGAGGCGAAGAAGAATCTGCCGGATTCAGTTGCCTTCCTGCGCGACAGGATGCGTCTTTCCGCCTCCAGCAATGCCGTGCTGAAGGCGCACTTCGCCGCGCACAAGGCGGCGATTCTGAAGCTGGCGGCGAGCTTCGAATCCCACGCCGGTGTCACAGGGCTCGACGAGAGTGGCTCGACGGTGCCCGAGAATGCGCTGCCCGAGCGCGAGCGGAATGCGCTGACCGCACAGATGCACGCGCTCGACATCGGCGCGGCGCTGCGCAAGCACGACGCTCCCAGGTGCGTGCGCTACAAGATCGGCGGCGTCGACGAGACGACGGTCGGGTACATGCACTTCGGCGCCTCGTGCGCGAAGCCGGTGGTGGGCAGCGAGGACGTCATGTACATGGAGCGGGTCGCGCCGGACTGGTACGTGTACCGCACGGGGTGACGGAGCGGCGCTCCGTTACGCGGTCAGGCTCAATCCCGCCGCGCGATGGAGCCGCGAGTACAATCCGCCGCTCGCGAGCAGCACTTCGTGATTGCCCTCCTCCACGATCACGCCACCCTCGAGCACGATCACGCGGTCCGCACGGCGCACGGTGCTCAACCGGTGCGCGATGATCAGCGTCGACCGGCCGCGGAGCAGCTCCTCCATCGCCTGCTCGACGAGCCGCTCGCTCTCGGTGTCGAGGCTGGATGTCGCCTCGTCGAGGATCACGACCGCCGGATTCTTGAGGAACACGCGGGCGAGCGCGATGCGCTGGCGCTGACCACCGGAGAGCTTCACGCCTCGCTCGCCCACGCGCGTGTTCATGCGATCGGGCAGCCGCTCGATGAACTCCATCGCGTGCGCGGCTCGCGCCGCGCCCTCGACCTCCGCATCGGTCGCCTCGGCGCGCGCGTAGGCGATGTTGTCGCGCACCGTGCCGCTGAACAGCGCGGGCTCCTGCGGCACGATGCCGATCGCGCCGCGCAGATCGGCGAGTGAGAGTCCGCGCACGTCGATGCCGTCGAGCGTGATCTCGCCCTGCTGCACGTCCCAGAATCGCGGCAGGAGCGACGCGATCGTCGTCTTTCCCGCACCCGATGGGCCGACGAGCGCGACGATCTCGCCGGGCGCAATGCCGAACGTCACGTCGTGGAGCACGTCGGGCAGCTCGGCGCCGTAGCGGAAGGTGACGTGCGTGAGGCGCACGTCGCCGCGCACGGGTCTGGGCAGCGGAGCGATCACCGGCGGATCGGCGATGGCCGGCTTCGTCTCGAGCAGGTCGAAGACGCGCCGCGCGGCGCCGATCGCCTCCTGGTACGCGCCGAAGAGCTGCCCCAGCGCGCCGACCGCCGCCGCGACGAAGAACGCGTAGAACAGGAACTCCACGAGCGCGCCGCCCGTGAGCGCGTGGGCGAGCACGAGGCGTCCGCCCTGCCAGAGCACCGCCGCCACACCCGCGAAGCCGACGAACGTGATGACGCCGAAGAACACGCCGCGCACCAGCGCCCTGCGGATCGCCGCGTCCACCACATCGCTCAGCTGCGCGTCGTAGCGCGCGCTCTCGGCGCGCTCGCGCGTGAAGCTCTGCACTATGCGGATCTGCGAGAACGCCTCGTCCGCGGTTCCCATGGCATCGGCGACACGATCCTGCACCACCGTGCTCGCCTTGCGCATCGCACGGCCGAAGATGAACGCGGCCCCGACCACCACCGGCACGACCGCGAGCGTCGTGACGGTGAGTCGCGGGTGCGTGATCGTCAGCATTGCGATCCCGCCAATGAGATAGACGAGCTGCCGGAGCAGCTCCGTCGACTGATACGTCATCACGCTCTGCAGCAGCGTGAGGTCCGTGCTCAGGCGGCTCGTCAGCTCGCCCGTGCGCTGCTCCGCGAAGAATCCGGGCGACAGTCGGACGAGGTGCGCGAACAGCTCGCTGCGGAGCTTCGCGATCACCTTCTCGGCGACGGACGTGATGAGCCACACCTGCACGAAGCTCAGCAGCCCCTGCACCGCGAAGATCGCGACGAGCAGAAGGGCGAGCTCGTTCAGCAGCCCGCCGTTGCCCTTCACGAACGCCGCGTCGAGCAGCTCTCGCACGATGAGGGGGAAGGCGAGTCCGATCGCCGAGCTCACGAGCAGCGCGATCGCGCCAAAGATGAGCGGTGTGGTGTACGGCTTCAGGCGCGCCAGGAGCGGGCGCAGCGGCGTGGGGGAGGGGAGCGAGCGCCGCGAGAGCTCCGGCGCGGCCGCCGCCCTCAGCGCGGCGTCTCTGTCAGCCAACTTCGTACCACGTGGATGTCCGGCTCGATGCGCTGCCGTCTGCGAACGATGCCGTCGAGTCTCGCGAGCAGCGCACTCGCAGTCACCACACTCTCTTCGGGCCCGGTCGACCAGTTACCCGAATGCCACTCGCGCACGCGCACCCCGGCAGGATGGCGCGCGAGCAACAGCACCTGGTCCTTGTCGCCCTTGTCGCTCACGATGTGCACTGCGAGCTCGCCGGTCTCCATCTCATCGGGCACCCGACGTGTCGCCATCATCGTGCGAGAACGCGATCGATCATCATCGCCGCGAAGAGAAGGGCGAGATACAGCAGCGAGAACTTGTAGAGCCACCACGCCTTCGCGTTCCAGACGGAACTGCGCAACACCTGAATGACGCCGCCGAGGAGGATCGCGTCGAGCACGACGGCTGAGACGACGTAGAAGGCGCCGAACGCGCCGAACAGCGCGGGGAGCAGCGTCAGCGCGATCAGGATGAGCGTGTACCAGAGCATGTTCCACATCGTCTCGCGCTCGCCCCACACGAGAGGCGCCATGGGCACGCCCGCGCGCTTGTAATCCACCTGCTTGTTGAGCGCGAGCGCCCAGAAGTGCGGCGGCGTCCAGTAGAACACGATGAGAAAGAGGTACACGGCCGCGAGATCGACGTGTCCGGTCGCTGCGGCCCACCCGACCAGCGGTGGGAACGCGCCGGCCGCGCCGCCGATCACGATGTTCTGCGGGGTGCGGCGCTTCAACCATCGCGTGTAGATGAACACATAGAAATAGAATCCCGCGAGCGCGAGTGCGGCGCTGGCGAGGTTCACCTGGAGCGCGAAGACCGCGGTCGCGGATGTCGCGAGCAGAATGCCGAACGCGAGCACCGCGCGGCGATCCATGCGTCCGCTTGGAATCGGACGCAGCCGTGTGCGCGCCATCTGCTCGTCGATGTCGCTGTCGATGAACATGTTCACCGCGTTCGCGCCGCCGGCCATGAGGTAGCCGCCGAGCAACACCCAGAGCACGAGGGAGAGACTCGGGCTTCCGGCGATGTACATGGGCGCGATCGTGGTGACGAGCAGGAGCGAGATGATCCGCGGCTTGGTGAGCATCACCAGATCGCGGACGAGCGAGCTGGTGCGTTCGGATACCGCGGCGGTCGTCACGTGGCCGCCTCGCGTGCCGCGCGCGCCGCGACGCTGCGCGAGCCGGCCCCATCTGCCACTCGCCCCACCTCGTGTGCGGCGCTGGCGCTCGAGAAGCGCGCGAGCCAGGCCAGCGCGAAGAGGGTCAGCCAGATCGCGATGCCGTCCGCCTCATGCAGCGAGCGCATCACGGGTGGGAGATGCATCTCCACCATTCCGGCGGCGATCACGAGCTGCAGGCAGATGAGCGCGAAGGCGACACGCACCAGCCGATTGACGGCGGCCGCTTCCCTGCGACGGGCGAATCCGATCACGAGGCCGAGCACGTGGAAGAAAAGCAGAAACGCGAGAATGCGATGGGTGAACTGCACGTGCTGCGCCGGAAGAGCGGGGAAGAGCGACCCGCGGCAGAGCGGAAATCCCTCGCACGCGCTGTTCGCGCCGGGGATCTTGGCGGTGAGTCCTCCGAACAGCACGGTGCAGAGCGCGATCGCCGCGGCTGCCGCCGACCCGCGCGCGGCGCGCGTTCGCGCCGCCACCGCGCCAACGGAGATTCCGCCGCCGAGCCCACCGGCGCGCAGCACGGTGGTCGCGAGCGCCGCCAGAAGGAGCGCACCGTTCAGCAGGTGAGCGACCGTGGCCCATGCAGTGTTGCCCAGGCGCACCGTGACCATGCCGAGCAGCGCCTGGACGACGATCAGGAGCGCGGCGAGAACGGACGCGCGCAGGACGCCGCCGCGTCCGGAAACGCGCGGCTCGCTGCGCTTCCGGAAGGCCACGAGCACGAGCAGCGCGACCATCGCCACCGTGATCGCCGCGAGCAGGCGATGCGTCCACTCGATGACGAGCGTGGGCTGGTCCATGGGCGGGAACCAGCGCCCGAAGCAGCGTGGCCAGTGGTCGCCGCACCCCATGCCCGACCCCGAGATGCGCACGATCGCGCCGAAGACGATGAGCGCGTACGCGAGTGCGAGTGTCGAGTACGCGAGTCTGCGCAACGCCTTCAATCAAAGCTCCTTACGGCACGAACGCGTGCGAAGCCGCCGGATGCAGCGCGCGCCACGTGAACACGAGCACCAACACCAGCAT
>DATGDQ010000401.1:0-3573 GCA_035310785.1 Gemmatimonadaceae bacterium
AGTTGACGCAGTAGCAGGCCCCTGGATGCAACCCCTTACGAGCGCAAGCTCGCGAGCCTGGAGCTGCGTGTCAGTCGACGAACAGCTCGGCGAGCGTGGGGGCCGAGAGCACGCGCCGGGACCAGGTTTCGATCTGCTCGACGGAGGCTGTCACGATGCGTTGCTCGACCTGGGTGTCCACCTGATCACCGAAGCGCTGCCGCAGCAGGCGTAGCAACATCTGCTGGAAGCCCTGCTCGATGCCCTGTTTGCGCCCCTGCTCGATGAGTTGTTGTCCGGCTGTCACGATGGTGTCCTTGGCTTGGGGTCCGATCTCGCGTTCCAGGAGCACTTGCAGCGCGTCGGAACCGACGTGCTCGTTAACTTCGAGAATATAGCGCATCACCTGGGCGAGCGCTTGCAATCCGTTCGGGGCCTCGGCTACCTCGCGCACGACGTCTATCCAGTGCCCGAGGATGTTGACGAAGTCCGTGCGCGTCCGCGCGTGCTTGAAGCACATGGTGACCAGCTTGGCCAGGGCAGTATGCATCGCGCCTTCGCGGAGCTCGTCGTCGGAGATCTCCGACAGATCGTAGAGCACATACGTGAACCGGACCAGGTGTGGTTCGACCGTGGGCCGCAGGTCGGGCGGCACATCGAGCAGATCGTCGAACGATCGAGGCTCCGACCACGGCTTGACGCCGTGATACATCACGATCGGGATGATCATCGGGAGCGTCTTGGCCTTCAAATGCTTGGCGCGCCAGTCCTCCCAGATCCGGTCCTGATAGCGAAGCAGGCGGAAGGCCATCAAGCCCTCGGTGGGAAGCGTGCTCTGATGCTCGAACAGGAGGTAGACGAGCGCCTCGCCGCCGCGGTGCCACGTCACCGAGTACAGTAGATCGGTGTGCTGGGGCGTGAGGATCGCATCCACGAAGCTGCCGGGACAGAGCGTGAGCGTCTGCCAGTCGAGTGCCTCGGCCAGTGCCGCCGGTACGACTGCGCGCAGCGTGCCCCGGGCATGCTCGGGCTGGCCGAGCAGTTAGGTGGGCGCGCGGCGCCGTCTCCGGCTTGCGCCGGCCGGTTTCCGCGCGCCCCCTACCGAACCCGGCGTGCGGCTTTCGTTCCGCACCGGGCTCTCCCCCAGCGTTGACGTGAAGCTCGGAGGTCTGCTCCAACCGTGACGGTACCGCTCGACGCGAAGGCTGATCAGCTCGAAAGGCCTGATCGACCCATCACGCCATCTCCACATGCGCCCGCCGGGCTTCTTCCAGCCGTAGCGGGCGTAAATGGGACGCATCCGGAGGTCCTTGTGTTTCGCACGGATCCATTTCCGTATCGCGTACCAAAGGAACCGGTCGAGGTCCGCGAATACTCGTTTCGCGCCCCATGCGTGGCGGTAGTATAAGCCCCATCCCCGGAGTACAGGGTTGAGCTTGCTCAAGCGATCCGCGAGGCTCGTGTACAGCGTTCGCCTCGAGAGATGACGCTTGATGTCCGAACGGAGCTTGCGGCTTCGGTCCTTCGGAACGACGCACTTGCTCACCATCCCATACACGGGATGGCGCTGCACTCGGATGTGATGCCCCAGGAACCGCATCGGGCTCGTCACCGGAGTGACTGCCGTCTTCGATTCCGAGAGCTCCAAGTTGAGCGTCTCCTTGAGGAACTTGGCCAGCGCGGCCTTCTCGGCGACTGCGGCCTCCCGGGCACGCTCGTACTGATCGTGTCCGGGTGGTGCACCGACGAGAATGATGAAGTCATCGGCGTATCGCACGGGATACATGACGACGGCTCGGTTTTTGTTCCGATCGCCGTTACGATTATTTCCCGCGCGCAGTTGGATCTTCCTCCTATCGTGTAGCATCGTCGGTGAACGGCGCGGCCACACGTATCGCTCGTATCGCTCATCGATCACTGACAGTGCGATATTTGCGAGCAGGGGAGAAAGAATGCCACCTTGGGGCGTGCCGGTGTGCCCACGAAGGACGAGGTCATTCGCGAGTATATCGGCCTTCAGGAAGGCTAGGACAATCCGGTTTACCTTCGCATCACCGATGCGTCGGCGAAACCGGGTCATCAAACCATGATGGTCGATGTTGTCAAAGCACCCCTTGATGTCGCCCTCGATGGCCCACTGGTACGGGAACCCATCGGCTCCGCTCACAGCCTTCGCTGCCCTTGGGAAGAGTAGCATGCGGAGTTGTTCAAGCGCCGCATGCGCGCCACTTCCTGGGCGGAAGCCATATGAGGAGGGGAAGAAATCCGCCTCAAAGATGGGTTCTAGGATGTTCTTCAGTGCCGCTTGGACGACCCTATCCTTGACGGTGGGAATGCCCAGGGGGCGAAACTTCCCTGGTTGTCCTGGTTTGGGGATGAGCACCCTCCGAACGGGTGCAGGCTGGTATGCGCCGGAGCGCAGTTCCTGCCGCAGTTCCGTCAGGAAGGCATCGGGTCCTCGCCCCAAGACAATACTTCGCACCGTCTGCCCATCGACGCCAGCCGTACGCCGGCCGCGATTGCTCGCGACTCGCGCAAAGCCGATCCGAAGGTTCCGGGAGTCCGTAATGAGTCCCCAGAGCTTTCTAAAAACGTAGACGGGGTTCTCGTAGCTTCTCGCGTACAGCTTCCGTTGCTCGATCAGGAGCCAGTCCTTGTCAGGATCGGTTGCCACATACGTGGCTTTCCCCTGCGGCTTGGAGCTGTCCTCGCTGGCTGCTCCCCTTCGCCTTGTGCATGGCTTTCCCATGCCCGGACTACTACGGGAGCTCCGCCCCCTGGACGAGACATCGCCGGACTGGACGGCTTGCCCACCTTCGCGAGGTGGGCGCTCATTCAGGGTTCCCTCGTTCAAGAGATTGACCCTTGATGCTTTAGGTGGACAGCTTTGCCCCTGATCGTGCAGGCCGCATCCCGACTCGGGATAAGGGTGCAGCGTACCCGCGTGCGGGTACACACAGCCGCCAAGGCTACAGGCAGCCGTGCTCGGACGATATGTCCGCTTTCGCGGGTCTCGTTCCATACAGAGGGTTCCGTCGCTGTCTTCAAGATGAAGGCATCTACCTTCAAGTTTTCACCTTGGCATCTGTGGTGGCCCGCCTTTGGGAGCACTTGCTCTCGTTGCGGACGTTTGAGACCGTTCGGCTGTTGCAGGCCGCCGATACCATCTCGGCGACGTTCACGGCCCCCTTCTGCACCCGACCCGACTCGGGCGAGGATGACATTTCAGGTCATCGGTCTACCTCCTGAGTGCGAGGCGCACCTGCCTTGACTGAGACGATCATCGGCGCGCTTAACTGGCACATGCCGCGGGATCTCCCGGCCGGCAACCCGACCAGGGAGCACAGCCGCTATGGCGCGGTCCTGTGGACCCTCCGCGTCCGCTGCTCGGCCTGGCTCGCCGGGCCCGACCTCCTGGTGACCGCCTGGCACTGCGCGCCCGACGCGACGGCGATTGCCAACGTGCGCGCCGCGTTCCTGTTCGAGACCGGCGGTGCGGCGCAGGGCGCTCCGTCGGCGCTGGAGTTCAACGAGAGGTGGTCGTGCAACCAGTTCGTGATCGGAGCGCCGATGTGGACGAGCTCGCCAGCGATG
>DATGDQ010000402.1:0-1777 GCA_035310785.1 Gemmatimonadaceae bacterium
CGAATCCTTCGTTCTCGAAGACGAGAATACGATCGGCGGTCACCCAGTTCGCACCGGTGATGCGATCCACCCCCACCAGCGTGACGGGATTTCCGCCGCGCGACGGCACCTTTCGAAGGAGATTTCCGGAAAAGAATCCGATCCAGGCACCGTCCGGCGAAAAGAACGGAAAGTACGCGCCCTCGGTTCCGGGCAGCAGAATCGCAGAGTCGCTGTCGAGGGGACGAATGGCCAGCGCGGTGGTGGCGCCATAGCGGGCGACGTACGCGAGGCGATCGCCTGCGGGGGAGAGCGCGAACGCCGTCTGTCGCCCCGAGACTGAGCTCGGACCCTGCAGTGCGACGGGCGCGCTGTCGGGAAGGACGATGTTCCATCTGCGGATGTCCGGTCGCGGAGCCGGGAGCATCGATCGCGCACCGAGCATTCCGATCACGATTCCCGCCGCGACACCGAGGCCCACCTTCAGTGTCGTGCGCGAGGATGATCGCTTCGGGACATGCGTCGCTCCCGGGTTGGTCAACGCGGCGGCGAATTCCGACGCAGATGTGAAGCGATCCGCCGGGAGCCGCTCCATCGCGCGATGAATGGCCATGGCCACTCCGATCGGTACCGTGCGACGGACTTCCGTGATCGGCTTCGGGTCGCTGGTCATCACCGATGCCATCACCGCCTGCACATTCGTGCCGGTGAATGGCGGCTCTCCCGTGAGGATCTCGTAGGCAACGCAGCCGAGCGCATAGATGTCCGTGCGCGCGTCGAGTCGTGTTTCGCCGGTGACCTGCTCGGGACTCATGTAGGTCGGCGTTCCGATCGCCAGGCCCGTGAGCGTCAGGCGATCGCCGCCCGCCGCGCTGAATGCGAGGGCGATTCCGAAGTCCGCGAGCAGCGGCTGCCGATCGTGCAGCAGGATGTTCTCGGGCTTGATGTCCCGATGCAGAACGCCCTGTCGATGCGCGTAGTCGAGCGCACTCGCAATCGCGGCGATCATCGCAACCGCCTCGTCAACCGGCAGCTGACGTTCCCGTTTGAGCCGATCACGCAGCGATTCGCCGTTGACGAACGGCATGACGTAGTAGAGCAGCTCGCCGGCCACTCCAGAATCGTACAGCGGGAGAATGTGCGGATGCTGGAGCTGCGCGGTGACGTGAATCTCACGCAGGAACCGATCGGCGCCGACCAGTGCCGACAGCTCCGGTCGCAGCACCTTCACCGCGACCGTGCGATCGTGCTTCACGTCCGTCGCGCGAAACACGATCGCCATACCGCCCTCGGCCACCTCGCGCTCGATGCGATATCGATCCGAGAGCGCCGCCTGGAGCCGCTCGAGAAGATCGCTCATCGCAGCAGATGCGCCGTTGGCTTCGAAGTCGACAGCGCGCGCACCTCGCGATGAGCTTCACGGTCTGCCACGCCACCTCCTGGCCGCGAATCACGAACGGAGTTCCGTGCCGAAAATTCTGGCGGATGCGAATGTTCGCCGCAACTACCGGATCGCGTGGCGCTCGCGGTCAGACGAATCGATTCCCGTATCTCCCGTTGATCGCCGCCAATTGCGCGAAGTCCGGCTTCCCGGGAGCGGCGAACACCGCGGCGCACTCCATGAAGAAACGATCGAACCCGCCGGGTGTCGAGAATACCCAGTGCCGTCCGTCGCTCTCACTCAGCACCTGGAACTTGTGCGGCACGCCTCGAGGAATGAAGACGAGGGCGCCGGGCTCGACATCCGTCTCGCCAATACGACTCTTCGGAATTCCACGTGCGTTGATCGCCCGTGGCC
>DATGDQ010000403.1:0-14407 GCA_035310785.1 Gemmatimonadaceae bacterium
GGGGTCGTGCGCCAGCTGCCTGCGCATCTGCGACTCCTGCGAACGCTTCGCTCGCGCATCCAGAGCGGCAACGTCGGTCTCGTGATTCTCGTCGACTATCCGGGATTCAATCTGCGGGTTGCGCGTGCCGCGCGCGCAGCTCGCGTGCCCGTGCTCTACTACATCACGCCCAAGGTGTGGGCGTGGCGCGCGGGCCGCCTCGAGCAAATGCGCGAGACGATCACGCGCGCCGCGGTCATTCTCCCCTTCGAAGAGAGCTTTCTCCGGGAGCACGGCATCGCCGCGACCTACGTCGGCAACCCGCTCCTCGATGGCGCGCGCAAGCTGCCCTCGCGTGCCGAGGCGCGCGCGACGCTCGGCCTGCCGAAGAGCGGCCCGGTGCTCGCGCTGTTTCCGGGGAGTCGTCGCGGTGAGCTCGCGCACCATCTCGAGGCGTTCACCGCAACGGCTCTCGAGCTGGAGCGACGAATTCCCGAGCTGCGCGTGATCGTGAGTGTGGCTCCGGGAATGCGCATCGACGCCGCTCGCGCGCCGTTCCAGCGTGTCGAGGGCGACTCGTACACCGTGTGGCGCGCCGCCGATGCCGCTCTCGTGAAGAGTGGAACGTCCACGCTCGAAGCTGCGATCGCCGGCTGCCCATTGATCGTCGCCTACCGCGTTGGCCGCACGAACTACGAGATCGCGCGACGGCTCATCCGCGGCATCTCGTACATCGGGCTCGTGAATCTCGTCGTGAATAGAAGTGTCGCGCCCGAGTTCATTCAGGATGCCATGCAACCGCTCGCGATGGCGAATGCGCTCGAGCCGCTGCTCGCACAGGGGACGGCCGAGCGCGCGACGATGCTCGCTGCGCTCGCCGATGTTCGCGCAGCGCTCGGCGAGGCAGGGGCGAGCGAGCGCGTGGCTCGCATGGCGCTCGAGATGCTGGCGTGAGCGATGCCGAGGCGCGCGCCCGCAAGCGCCTGCGCCGCGCGCGCTGGAGCGCCCGCCTCGCCGGGATCGGCGTGCGCATTCTCGCTCGCACCTGGCGTGTGCGCGAGGTGCATCAGCAGATCGGCGACATCGTGCGGCAGCACGAGCGGCCGGTCATCTTCTGCCTGTGGCACTGCGAGCTGCTCTGCCACATGTGGAACTTCCGCGACCTCGGAATAGTCGTGCTCATCAGCGAGCACGGCGACGGCGAGATCGCGGCGCGCGCGGCAGAGTCGATGGGATATCGAACGATTCGCGGATCCTCGAGGCGGGGCGCCGAGCGCGCGCTGCTGTCGCTCGCGCGCGAGGTGGAGGGCGGTGCACACGTGGCGGTGACGCCGGACGGACCGCGAGGTCCGGCCGAGAGCTTCGCTCCGGGCGCGCTGATCGCCTCGCATCGCTCGGGCGCGCCCATCGTGCTCCTGCGCGCCGTCGCCGACCGCGCCTGGCGATTGCGAAGCTGGGATCGCTTCATCATACCGAAACCGTTTGCCCGGCTGACGATCTACGTGAGCGAGCCGATCATGGTCAATGCGACGTCACTGCGGGGCGCAGCGGAAGAGGCGCCGCGATTTCAGGCGCTCATGCGCGCGCTCCCGACGGCGGTGAATGGCGGATCGCGTGAAGGGTGAGCAGTCGCGCGCCGAGTGGGTGTGGGAAGACGCCGGCGTGGGAGCCCGCACCGCCAGAGCGCTGCTTTCGCCCGCATCGATGCTGTTCGGCGCAATCGTGCGCGCGCGCAACGCGCTCTACACGAGGCACGTCCTTCCGGTGCGTGCACCTCGCATTCCGGCGGTGAGCATCGGCAATCTGTCGGTCGGCGGCACGGGGAAGACACCCGTGTCATCCTGGTTCGCGCTGCAGCTCGAGGCACGCGGAGCGCACCCGGCGATCGTGATGCGGGGCTACGGTGCCGACGAGCCGCTCGTGCACGCCCGGCTCGCTCCCGCCATTCCGGTCGTCGTGAACGCGAATCGGCTCGCGGGCATCGAGCGCGCCGCGTCGCAGGGCGCGGACGTCGCCGTGCTCGACGATGCATTTCAGCATCGAGCCGTCGCTCGCGTGGCCGATGTCGTGCTCATCAGCGCAGACGCGCTCGACGCGAACGATCGTTTGCTGCCGAGCGGTCCGTACAGGGAGCCGCCGGAGGCGCTGCGTCGCGCCTCCCTCGTGATCGTGACGCGAAAGGCGGCATCCCTGGATCGCGCTCGCAGTGTGGCGTCGCGCGCGAGGCGCGCTGCCCCGGACGTGCCGGCCGCCATCGTGCATCTCGCGCTCGACGTCGTGCACATTGGCACGGGCGCTCCCGCGCCGCTCGCGTCGCTGCGCAGACGACGCGTGCTCGCGATCGCCGGCGTCGGCAATGCCGCGGCGTTCGGAGAGCAGCTGGCGCAAGGCGGCGCCGTCGTGCGACTGCGCGCGTATCCGGATCACTACCCATTCACCGTCTCCGATGCGCGCTCGCTCGCGCAGTCACTGGACGGTGACGAGATTCCCATCTGTACTCTCAAGGATGCGGTCAAGCTCGAACCGCTATGGCCTCGCGAAGTGGCTGCCATCGGCTATGTTTCCCAAGCCGTAATCGTCGAAGAGCAGGGGAGCGCGATCGATGCGATTCTCGACCTCGTGAGCCACGCACGCCTACGCCAACGCTGACCCGTTCGGGTCTACGGTACCCAATCGTCTATGACCGCTGATTACCGACTCTCCACGCAGAAAATGATCGGTCCCGACAAGGACACGTTCCTCAATGAGGACAATCCTTTCGAGGACATGATGTCGCGTTTCGACCGGGCTGCCGAGCTGCTTGACCTCGAGCCCGGTTTGTACAAGATCCTGCGGAGTCCGGAGAAGCAGATCATCGTGTCGATTCCGGTGCTGATGGACAACGGCGAGATCGAGGTCTTCACCGGCTATCGCGTGCTGCACAACACGTCGCGTGGTCCCGCGAAAGGCGGAATTCGGTTCGACCTCAACGTTACGATCGATGAGGTAAAGGCGCTTGCGGCGTGGATGACCTGGAAGTGCGCCGTGGTCGACATTCCATTCGGCGGCTCGAAGGGCGGCGTGATCTGCGATCCATCGAAGTTGAGCGTGGGAGAGCTCGAGCGGCTGACGCGGCGGTATACGGCCGGCATCATCACCATGCTGGGGCCCGATTCCGACGTGCCTGCGCCGGACGTGAACACGAACGAGCGCGTAATGGCGTGGGTGATGGACACGTACTCGATGCACGCGCGGCACACGGTCACCGCCGTCGTCACCGGCAAGCCCGTGGAGATGGGCGGCTCGCTCGGCCGCCGCGAGGCGACGGGTCGCGGATGCATGATGGTCACGCGCGCGGCACTCGCGCATCTCGGCATGCCGATCGCGGGCGCGACGGTGGCCGTCCAGGGCTTCGGCAACGTCGGTTCGGTCACGGCGAAGCTGCTCAAGGATGAGGGGTGCCGCGTCGTCGCGATCGGCGACCGCGCCGGTGCCGTGTACGATGCGAAGGGCGTCGATGTCGACAGTGCGATTACGCATGTGCAGAAGCACAAGTCGCTCGATGGATTCGATGGTGGCGACCGGCTCACGAACGACGAGCTGCTCACGCTCGACGTGGACGTGCTCGTGCCCGCGGCGCTCGAGAACGTGATCACGCGCAAGAACGCGCCGAACATTCGCGCGCGCATCATCTGCGAGGGCGCGAACGGTCCGACCACGGCGCCCGCCGATGCGATTCTCGAGGAGAAGGGAATCTTCGTGATCCCGGACATTCTTGCGAACGCCGGCGGCGTGACCGTCTCGTACTTCGAGTGGGTGCAGGACCGCGGCGGATACTTCTGGACCGAAGAGGTCGTGAACCAGCGGCTCGGCCAGATCATGGAGCGCAGCTTCGAAGCGGTGCTCGCGCTGTCGAAGCGGCACAAGGTGAACATGCGCACGGCTGCGTACATGCTCTCGATCTCCCGCGTGGCGACGGTGCACAGGCTGCGTGGGATCTATGCGTGACGCCGCCGGGTGAAGTTCCGGGTCGTCGCCGTGGGAAAGCCGCGCGCGCAGCATCTTGCCGCGGCGATTCAGGACTACGAAAAGCGCGCGGCGCGCTACTGGCCGCTGGAGTTTCGCGACGTGCGCGAGGAGGCGGCCCGCGGCGCGACGCCGGATCAGGTGCGCGAGCGGGAAGGCGAGCGGCTGCTCGCGGCGGCCGGCGCGAATGCATTCGTGGTCGCGTGCGATGCGGCGGGCGAGGCCCGCACGTCCGCGGAGCTCGCAGGCTGGATGCATGCGGAGCGCGAGCGCGCGAATCGGGATGTGGCATTTCTCATCGGCGGCGCGTACGGACTGTCGCGCGAGGTGCGAGATTCCGCGGGGCAGACGTTGTCGCTGTCGCGCTTCACGTTTCCACACGAGCTCGCGCGATTGATGCTCGCCGAACAGCTCTATCGTGCGGGCACCATTGTGCGTGGCGAGCCCTATCACAAGTGAGCGGCGCCCTGTTCAGCACAGTTCGCACGTGACCGAGCCACTCGTCGTCACCACGCCGTTCGGCGGCTCGCCACTCGCGCGTGCGGCGCTCGCGGGAACGGTGCCGCCGGAGTGGTGTGCGCACATGCCGCACGGAGCAGCGGAGTGGAGCGCTCGCGCGCATGCGGCCATGAACGACGCCGGCGTGCAGCAGTGGGCGGCCGCGCTCGCGCCGGCGCTCCAGCCCTCGGGTGCGGCTGCGGAGCGATTGGCGCGGAGCGCGAGCGGGAAGGGCGTGCTGGTGACGACGGGGCAGCAGCCCGGCCTCTTCGGCGGGCCGGTGTACACCTGGAGCAAGGCACTGAGCGCGCTGGCCCTCGCAGATGCCCTCGAGCGTGGGATGGGGATCCCGGTTGCGCCGGTGTTTTGGGCGGCGACGTACGACGCCGATTTCGCGGAGGCTAGCGCCAGTTATGTCATACTGAACGGCGAGCTCGTACGACTGCAACTGCCGCCGACCGACACACCCGATCTCTCGATGCGCGATACGCCCCTGGGCGACGTGCAGCCGCTCTTCCGGACACTCGAGCAGGCGAGTGGATCTGCCGTGGCTCATGCCGCCCTGGACGCCGTGCGTGACGCCTACGCACCTCGTCAGACCATCGGCCTGGCGTACGTACGTTTGCTGCGCGCCATCCTCGAGCCGCTGGGGATCGCCGTGCTCGATGCCGGCCATCCCACCGTGCGGCGCGCATCGCGCGAGTTCCTTCGGCTCGGGCTCGACCACGCGCCCGAGATCGACGCTGCGCTCGCTGCTCGCGAGCGAGAGCTGATTGATCGCGGATTCGCGCTGCCGGTCGCGCACGTGCGCGGACTCTCCACGGTCTTCCGGTACAGCGAGCACACGCGATCCCGTATTCCGATCGCGGATGCGCCTCGCATCCACGCCGATGTGGAGCTGGAGGCGAATGTCGTCATGCGGCCGGTGGCGGAGCGGGCGATTCTGCCCACCGTCGCGTACGTGGGTGGCCCAGGTGAGGTCGCGTATTTCGCCCAGGCCACCGCCATCGCGCAGGTGCTCGGAGTCGACGTTCCCCTCGTCGTGCCGCGCTGGTCGGGGATGGTGCTCGAACCACATGTGCGACGACTGCTCGCACGCCACGCGCTGGAGCCGGAGGAGCTCAGGGATCCGCACGCGGCCGAATCGCGCCTCGTGCGCGCGCAGATGCCGCAGTCGGTGCGTGACGCGTTGGCGCGTTACACGCTCGAGGCGAACGCGCTCAACGATGCACTACGAGCAACCATTGCGGCGGACGAACGCGGGCCGCTCGTGCCCGAGGCGGTGCTCGACGGTGCGCGCCACAACATCGCGCACCGCCTCGAGCGCCTCCAGCGCAGGGTGGTCGCGGCGGCGAAGCGGCGCGAGACCGCGACGATGCGCGATGTCGCGATCGCGCGCACGTCGCTCTTTCCGCTTGGCAAACCGCAGGAGCGCGTGCTCAACTTCATCCCGATGCTCGCTCGCCACGGCGAGCCTTTGCTCACCCAGATGCGCGCCCGGGCGAGCGAGCACGCGAGCAGCATTGTCAGCGGCCGACCAAGCATCGCATCGGATGATCGGGTCGGCGCGACCCGCTAGCGTGGGAGCGCCCGCCGCGCGCGAACGATCGGGGCGCGCCGCCACGCTCGTCGCAACCGGCATACTGCTCAGTCGAATCGCGGGGCTCGTGCGCCAGCACTTCCTCGCGCGCTATCTCGGCCTGAGTGACGCGGCGGATGCGTTCAACGCGGCGTTTCGCATTCCGAACTTCCTGCAGAATCTCTTCGGCGAAGGCGTGCTCTCGGCGTCGTTCATCCCCGTGTATGCCCGGCTTCGTGCGAACGGTGAAGAGGAGGAGGCGACGCGCGTGGCGAGCGCGGTGCTGTCGCTGCTCGCGATCGCCACGTCACTCCTCGTCGTGCTCGGGATCGCGCTCACGCCAGCGCTGATCGCGGTGATCGCGCCCGGCTTCACGGGCGCGAAGCGCGATCTCACGATCACGCTCGTCCGCATTCTCTTTCCCGGTGCGGGGCTGCTCGTGCTGTCGGCCTGGTGCCTGGGTGTGCTCAACAGTCACCGGCGCTTTCTGCTCTCGTACTCCGCTCCGATCGTGTGGAACATCGCCATCATCGGCGCGCTCGTCTGGCGCGGTGGGCGCGTGGGGGAGTTCGATCTCGCGGTCATCGCCGCGTGGGCATCGGTGGTCGGGAGCGCGTTGCAGCTGCTGGTGCAGGTGCCCACCGTCATGGCGCTGTTGCGGCATTTCCGCCCGCGTTGGGATACGGTGTCGGCGAACGTGCGTACGGTCGTTTCCAACTTCCTTCCGGTATTCATTGGGCGCGGCGTCGTGCAGATCAGCGGCTACATCGACGCGGTGATCGCGAGCCTCCTTGGCACCGGAGCGCTGGCGGCGCTCACGAACGCGCAGGCCCTCTACATGCTTCCGGTGAGCCTGTTCGGCATGAGTGTGTCGGCCGCGGAGCTTCCAGCCATGTCGAGCGCGTTGGGTGAGCGGGCGGAGGTGGCGGAGTATCTCCGTGTCCGACTCGATGGCGGGCTGCGGCGCATCGCCTTTCTCGTGGTGCCATCGGCGATGGCCTTTCTCGCGCTCGGTGACATTCTCGCCGGCGCGCTCTTCAAGTCCGGCCGATTCACGCAGGCGGACTCGGTGTACGTGTGGAGCATTCTCGCGGGGTCCGCGGTGGGACTGCTGGCGTCCACGCTCGGACGTCTCTACGCCTCCACGTACTACGCGCTGCGCGATGCGCGCACGCCCCTGCGCTACGCGATCGTGCGCGTCGTGCTCACGAGCGGGCTCGGCTATCTCTTCGCGATTCCGCTTCCCAGGCTGCTCGGCATCGATGCGCATTGGGGCGTGGCGGGGCTCACGGCGTCGGCGGGGATCGCGGGGTGGGTGGAATTCGTGCTCCTGCGGCGCACGCTCAACTCGCGAATCGGGCGCACGGGTCTTCCGGCATCGTTCGTGGCACGGCTGTGGCTTTCCGCCGCACTGGCGGCCGCGGCGGCGTGGGGAGTGAAGGAGCTGGTCGGCGTGCGCCCGGCCATACTCCTCGCGGTGCTCACGATCATCCCGTACGGCATCGTGTATTTTGGTGCGACCGCGGCCCTGGGCGTTCCCGAGGTGCGAGCAGTGCTGGAGCGCGTGAGCCGACTCGCGGGACGCTGAGAGGACGCGCGAGATCGGAACGCGCAAACCCTGTATTCCGTTATATTTACACTGTGTCTACCGAGCCCGCAGAGCAGATCGCGCTCAAGCTTCCGCACCTCCCCGAATCGCCCGGCGTGTACATGTTCAAGGATGCAACCGGGCAGGTGTTGTACGTCGGGAAGGCGAAGCGGCTGCGCTCGCGTGTGCGGAGCTACTTCGGTGCGGATCCGCTCGCGAGCGCCAAGACGCGCGTGCTCGTGCGCCAGATCTCGGACGTCGAGACGATCGTGCTGCCGACCGAGGCGCACGCGCTCGTCCTCGAGGCCAACCTCATCAAGGAGTACCGGCCGCGCTTCAACATCGCGCTTCGCGACGACAAGTCGTACCCGTACATCAAGGTCACCCTCAACGAGCCGTTCCCGCGCGTGTACGTCACCCGACAGCTCCAGAACGACGGTGCGCGGTACTTCGGGCCATACACTGACGTGGGAGCGATGCGCCGGGCTCTCAACGTCGTCAAGCGGATCTTCACGGTTCGCTCGTGCAACTACGACATGCCGAAGGAGATGCCCGAGCGCGCGTGTCTCGACTATCACATCGGCCGGTGCAAGGCGCCGTGCATCCTGCTCCAGTCGCAGATGGAGTATCGCGAGATGATCGACGAGGTGGTGCTCTATCTCGAGGGGCGTGCGGCGGAAGTCACGCGACGGGTGCGCCAGCGCATGGACGAGGCAGCGCAGAACATGGACTTCGAGCGCGCGGGCGAGCTGCGAGATGCGCTGCTGCATCTGCAGCGACTCGAGGAGCCGACGGTCGTCGTGGAGCTGGACGGCGGCGATCGTGACGTGCTCGGCTACGCTCGCGATGGAGAGGACGCCGTGGTCACGATACTCCGTATCCGAGCGGGGAAGTTGCTCGCGCGCGAGCATCAGTTCGTCGAGAACATCGAGGATGAGGGAGATGACGCGGTGCTCGCCGCGTACATCGCGCGCACGTACATCCCACTCCAGGAGCACGCGCGGGAGCTCTTGATTCCCTTCGACATCTGCGATCGCGAGCTGATCGAGGCGAATCTTGCACGCACGACGATCTGGATGCCGCAGCGCGGGCCGCGCAGACAGCTCATCGAGCTGGCGGATCAGAATGCGCGGCATTTGCTCGAAGAGCAGAAGACCTCGAGCTTCGAGGCGGAGGAGCGCGCGGTCGATCCGGTGTACGAGCTGCAGCGCGAGCTGTCGCTCCAGAGTGTTCCGCGCGCCATGATCTGCTTCGACATCTCGACCACCCAGGGCACGGACACGGTCGCATCGTGCGTCTGGTTCGAGAACGGCCGGCCGAAGCGCGCGGAGTATCGCAAGTTCAAGATCAAGACGGTGGAAGGGACGGACGACTTCGCATCGATGCGCGAAGTGGTGACGCGGTACTTCGCGCGACGGCTCGATGAGCAAAAGCCACTGCCCGATCTCGTGGTGATCGATGGGGGCAAAGGGCAACTGAGCTCGGCGCGTGAGGCCCTCGAGGCCGTGAATCTCTCACGACTGTCGACCATCTCGCTCGCCAAGCGCGAGGAGGAGATCTTCGTTCCTGGGCGCAGCGAGTCGATCCGCTTGTCGAAGCGGTCGCCTGCGCTGCGGATGCTTCAGCGCATGCGCGATGAGGCGCACCGATTCGCGATCACGTACAACCGAAAGCGTCGCTCGATGCGCACCGTCACCTCCGAGCTCCTCAAGATCAAAGGCGTGGGACCCGAGAAGCGGCGCGCGCTGCTGAATGCATTCGGGAGCGTGCAGGGCGTGCGCGACGCCGGTGTCGACGCCATCGCACAGCTTCCCGGATTCAGCACCGCGAGCGCGGCGCGCCTGCTCGCGGCGCTCGCTCCGCGGAGCGAACCGATCGCACCCGCAGAGGCGCCGGAGCACGGGATGGATGTGACGGATGACCCATCTGGCACGAGTGAAATGCCGCCGGCCTCCGAGATAGCAGAGCAAGGCTAGCCCCCGTCGAGCGACGCCGAGTAGCTTTCTTTACATGTCGCCAATTGCGGTGATCGACCCGTTCTCCGGCATCGCTGGGGACATGATGCTCGGTGCGCTTCTCGAGGTCGGCCTCGATCCCGACTGGCTCCGCGCGCTCCCGTCGCGGCTCGCGCTCGATGGCGTGGAGGTGCGCATTCAGCGCGTGCTGCGCGCGGGCATCGCGTGCACGAAGGTGGATTTCGACATCCCGCCGCAGCCGCACGGCCGCCACATCAAGAAGATCCGCGAAATGGTGGCAGCGGCGGGGGTGCCCGACGCCGTGCGCGAGCGTGCGGACGCGGCCTTCACGTCCATCGCGGAAGCAGAGGGAGAGATCCACGGCGTCGGTCCCGAGAAGGTCCATCTGCACGAGGTCGGAGCCGTCGATGCGATTCTGGATGTCGTCGGGTCGGTATGGGGGCTCACGCTCCTGGGCGTCGACCGCGTGTACTGTGGGCCGATCGTGGTCGGGGACGGCACGGTGACAGCCGCGCACGGGATTCTGCCGGTGCCTGCACCTGCAACGCTCAAGCTTCTCGAAGGGCACGTCATTCGTCCCGGACCGGAGGGCGCGGGCGAGCTCGTGACGCCCACGGGCGCGGCGCTCGTGCGTGCGCTGTCGAGCGGGCCCGCACCCGCATCGTACACGCCGCTGCGGAGCGGCTACGGCGCCGGAACGAAGGAGTTCGCGAACCGCGCCAATGCGCTTCGCATCACGTTGGCCGAACCCGCACTCGTCGGCGGCGTGATCGTGGAGTCGCTCGTGCAGCTCGCCACGGACATCGACGACATGGATGGCGAGGCGCTCAGCGCACTCGCGGACGTGCTGCGGGACGAGGGCGCGCTCGATGTGGTGCTGCTGGCCACACAAATGAAGAAGGGGCGGCCCGGTACGCGCATCGAGGTGCTGTGCGCCTCGCCTGCGGCAGACCGGCTGGAGCACGTCTTGTTCGTACACAGCAGCTCGATTGGCATTCGCCGTGCAATCGTGGAGCGGCATGCCTTGCCACGCGTCGAGTGGACCGTGTTGGTGCAGGGCGAAGCGATTCGTATGAAGCGCGTCACGCTTCCCGGAGGCGGAACCCGCACGAAGCCGGAGTTCGACGATGTGCGCCGGCTCGCGGCGCGTCTGGGTCGTTCGCTGCGCGACGTGACCGCGGAAGCACTCACGATGTCGGAACGGCTCGGCGCACCGAGTGTACTTTCGCCTGCCGACAAGATCGCGCCGGCGAGCAACCACTGAGGAGACGAGTAGATGATCCGTTGGAACACATACATGGTGCACGCCTGCATCGCTTCGGCGATCGTCGCGTCCCCGTTGATCGCACAGAAGCAGAACAAGGACAAGCCTGGTGCTAGCGCGCCGTCGTGCTCAGTTCCAACCGACAAGCCGGACGAGGTGAAGTCGGCCATGAACGCGATCACCGTCGCGCAGCTCGGTGGGCGCCCGGAGGATCAGCAGAAGCGACTCAAGGTCGCGACGGCGGCGCTCACCCAGAATCCGTCGAAGTACAAGAGCAATCAGGCGGGCCACGATCTCGTGCTCGGCCAGACGTACGCGCGATGGGCGCAGCAGTTCCCCGATTCCGCCGCAGTGCACAAGGGAACCATCGGCTACAACGACGATAAGGATCAGACGATCGATCTGCTCGCGGCGGCGGATACCATGTTCTCCTCCGTGGAGAAGTCCAACCCCGATTGCGCGGCCGATGTCGCGGGCTATCGCATGGAGGCGATGCGGCCAATGGCGATTCGCGCATCGGCGCTGCTGAACGCCGACAGCACGGACCAGGCGGAGGTCGTGATCAATCGCCTGAAGGTCATCGACAAGACTTCGCCGCTCAGCCTCTACTTCCAGGGAATGGTCGCACAGCACAAGAAGGACGTCACGACCGCTGCGGATCTCTTCTCGAGGGGCGCGGCTGCCATGCCGCCCGGCATCGGCGCCGACTCGAATCTTAAGGCGGCACTCGAGCTCGGAGCGGCGCAGATGACGCGGTTCTCCGCGCAGTCGATGACCGGCGATCAGAAGAAGGCCGGAATGCTGAAGGCCGCCGATCTGTATCGGAAATTTCTCGCGGACTTCCCAAAGAGCCCGAACGCGCCAGATGCGCAGCAGGGCCTTTCGGCGGCGCTCAGCTCATCCGGCGATTCGGCGAGCGTCGGCAAGCTCTGGGATCAGATGATCGCGACGCCCGCGAACTACACCGCCGCGCAGCTGTACGACGCGGGCACGCAGGCGTTCACGGCCAATCAGTTCGCGCCGGCCGTGAAGCTGATGGATGCTGCACAGACGAAGAATGCATGGCTGCGGCCGGGATTGTACAACGCGACCAACGTGTACTGGAAGGCGGGGGACTACGATCGAATGCTGGCGACGGCAAAGAAGTTGGTGCAGATCGATCCGAACAACCCGGACGAGCACCAGTTGCTCGCGCTCGCATATCAGGGAAAATCGAAGGCGACGAAGGATCCGAAGGTCGTGAAGGCGTACAACGACTCGTTGAACACCGAGCTCGCAGCGGGCGAAAAGGTGAAGACGAAGGTCACCTTCGACGCGTTCGCCATGGGGGCGGCGAAGCCGACACTGTCGGGGACGCTCGAGAATCTTTCGGATGCGCCACAGAAGGGAACGCTCAAGGTTCAATTCCTGAACGAGACCGGTTCCCCCGTGTCCACGCAGTCAAGTGACTTCACTCTTGCGCCCAAGGAGAAGAAGCCGTTCTCCGTGACGGGCGACGGAGCCGGCATCGTTGCATACCGGTACGACCCGATTCCCTGAGGTCGTTTCACTCTCGACGAAATGCGGCCCGCCGCGCAGCACGCGGCGGGCTTTTTTCGTCCGGTGAAGGCGAGACGAGCCGAGTAGGCGAAGTTCATGTTCTGCCTTGATTTCGGACTCGTCATCTCCTAGGTTACATCATGTTCAGAGCCAGCCGCGTACGGCGTTCCGAGCTTCGCTCCGCGCGCCGCGACCCACGGTGGCTTTTTGCGCATCCAGCCCTCTCGTGTCGATGATCAAGGTCGCCCGCGTTCTTCCGGACACCGTCGCGTCGGAGCTCGGCATCCTGCCGGGCACGGTGCTCTCGGCCGTGAACGGACGAAAGCTCGACGACTTTCTCGACTGGGAATTTCTCACGGCGGATGACGAGCTCGTGCTCGAGGTGTCTACTCCCGAGGGCGAGAATCTCGTGTTCGAGATCGAGCGGCCAGAGGGGATGGCCATGGGAATCGTCCTCGAGCCGCCCCGCGTTCGGCGATGCGCCAACAAGTGCGAGTTCTGTTTCATCGAGGGGCTTCCGAAGGGGCTGCGCGCACCGCTGTACGTACGCGACGACGACTATCGGCTCTCGTTCGCGTACGGGAATTTCGCCACGCTGTCGAACGTGAAGGAGAAGGACATCGCCCGTATTCTCGAGTACCGGCTGTCACCGCTCTACATCTCCGTTCACGCGACGCCATACGACGCACGAAAGATCCTGCTCAACAATCCGAAGGTGCCCGACATCATGCGCCAGCTCACGCGGCTGGCAGCGGGTGGAATTCAGTTTCACTGCCAAATGGTGATCGTGCCGGGGCTCAACGACGGCGAGGTTCTCGAGCAGTCGATTTCGGATCTCTGGTCGCTCGGCGATGCGGTGCTCTCCACGGCCATCGTGCCCGTGGGCCTCACGCAGTTCTCGCATCTGTACACCGGCGAGTCGATGAACGCCGAGCGCGCGACCGAGCTCATTGAGCGTGTGGAGCGCTGGGAACAGCGCGCGCTTCGCGAGCGCGGTGATCGCTGGGTATTCGGCTCGGACGAGCTCTACATGCTTGCCAGGCGCGAGCTGCCGGACCCTGGGCACTACGGGGATTTCGTGCAGATCGAGAATGGCGTCGGCGCGGTGGCATTCCTGCGGCAGCGCGTCTCGCAGGGCGCCGCCGCGCTGCCGCGTCATGATGGGCGGCGCATCGGTATCGTGACTGGCACTGCGATGGGTGGGCGCCTCATGTCGGAGCTCATCGCGCAGCTCGAGGCGGCAACCGGCGCGCACTTCGAGCAGATCGTCGCCGAGAACTCGCTGTTCGGGCCTACGACGACTGCGGCAGGATTGCTCGTGGGCGCAGATCTCCGGCGCGTGCTCACTGGCCGCACCGATCTCGATCTCGCGCTGATTCCGGCCGAGACGATCAATGATGATGGTCTGTTCCTCGACGATCTCTCCTTCGCCGCCTTGCGCGAAGCGATCGCGATTCCGCTCGTTCCGTCGTACGATTTTCTCGATGTGCTGTCGAACGAAGACCTGAGCGACACCGCGTCTCCTCTCCACACCGCGGGTGCCGCATGACAGAAATCGGAAACATTCCCGTCGTCGCGATCGTCGGTCGACCGAACGTCGGCAAGTCGCAGCTGTTCAACCGCCTCGCGAGCAGCGACTCGGCGATCGTGAGCGAGGAGGCGGGAACGACGCGCGATCGTCACTTCGCTCGCGCGGAATGGGGCGGCAGGGCGTTTTGGCTCGTCGACACGGGCGGCCTCACCGACGACCAGTCGATCCCGATGGACGTCGAGATCCAGAAGCAGGTGATGCAGGCGATCGCAGAGGCGGATCTGATGCTTCTCGTGGTCGATGCGAAAACCGGACTGCATCCGCAGGACCAGCGCGTCGTCGAGCTGCTGCGCGACTCCCGCAAGCCGTGGCTCCTCGTCGCGAACAAGGTCGACGACCCACGCTCGACGGATTTTTACGAGTTCTACAATCTTGGCGCGGGCGACCC
>DATGDQ010000404.1:0-6241 GCA_035310785.1 Gemmatimonadaceae bacterium
TGAAGCGTATTCTTACGGGTGCGGCAGTACTTGGATTCAGTCTTCTCGCGAGTGGCAAGATCGCTGCGCAGGATGCGACTCCTCGCAGCCCGGTGCAGTTTGGAGTCATGGGTGGAGTGACCTTTCCGGTCGGTAATGCCAGCGATGTCGTGAAGACGGGCTGGAATGCCGGAGCGTTGCTGAACTTCGGTTTTGCAAACTCGCCAGTCGGACTTCGAGTCGATGGGTCATGGAATCAAATGAACTACAAGAACATTGGAGGCGTCGACCTGAGTGGGGTGCATCTTCGCCTGCTCGACGCGACTGCAGATGCCGTCTTCAATGTCGGCACACGCAGTCCAGCGCAGTTCTACGTGCTTGGCGGAGCTGGCGTTTACAACTTCAAGGCCACGGGCAGTAACAACAATTTCGACTTCTCGAGTGGAAGCACGACGAAGTTCGGTCTGAATGGTGGCGTCGGAGTGAAGTTCACGGCTGGGCCTCTCGCACCATTCGTCGAGGCGCGCTATCACTACGTGTTCAGCGGTAATTCCTTCAATAACAACAGCAGTGGCAGTTCCGCGTTCCAGATGGTTCCGATCAGCGTCGGCCTGACTTTCTAAGGCGTTTCATCCAACGACAGGAACGAGCCGTCGCCCGCGAGGACGACGGCTCGTTCTCTTGATGGCATCGGCGCGCGCGCCGCTGACAGGGAAGGATCGAGACTGTAGCTTCCTGCATGCGCATTCCTCGCGTTGATGGTGCTCGGCTGCGCTCACATGCCTTCGCGTCTCTGGACGCGTAGTGAAGAAACGCCGAGCGCCCACCCTGCATCTTGCGTTCGACGAGATGCGATTCGGGCCGGATCGCACGCTGAATCTGCGCACACACCATCCATCGCGTGATCAGGCGGTGCGCCGCGCCGAGAACTGGCTGCGGGAGCGACAGATGAGTCGAGCGTCCGAGGCGCTCGTGATCACGGGTCGTGGAAACAACAGCCCGGACGGCGTGTCCGTGGTGCGCGAGGCGATCGTGCAGCTATTCGCGACGCTGCGAAGACGGGGTGTGATCGACCGTGTGGTGGAGCATACGCCTGGCTCGTTCGTCGTGACGTTCGCGAAGCTCAACGCGGTTCGGGATGCGCCACAGCGGTCGCGAAACCCGCACGAGCCGCCGCCGCGTGATCCGGCGAGTCTCGCGGCGCTGGAGCCGGAGACACGCGCGATTCTTCGCCTGCTCGCCAGGCGCGCCATCGAGGAGCTCGGTGCCGAACCGAAGCCGAGCTTCGTGGAGCAGGAGATGCTCGCACAGTTTGCGGCCGCGGCACCCGGAGTGCCGGACGGTGCGGATCGCGAGCAGCGACTTCGCGATGTGCTGCGTGCCGCGCTGCACGAGTACGACGATCGATGACGGGCTATCTGCAGTTCGCGCTCGTCACCTTCACGTCGCTTCTCTTCATCGTCGATCCGGTGGCCGTGATCCCTACGTATCTCGTGATCACGCAGGAGCAGTCCGCGCAGGCGCGAAAGCGCACCGCGCTTCGCTCGTGCATCGCGGCGGGCATCCTCATGACGGTGTTCGGCATCGCGGGCACGTGGATCTTCAAGGTGTTCGGCATCACGCTGCCCGCGTTCCGAATCGCGGGCGGGCTGATTCTGTGGCTCGTGGCGATGGACATGCTTCGAGGCGAGCGCTCGACGCAGGAAAGCACCGAGGAGATCGTGGAGGGACAGGAGAAGGAGGATGTCGCGTTGACACCGCTCGCAATGCCGATGCTCGCAGGACCCGGCGCCATCTCGACGGTGATGGTGCTCGCCGGGCAATCACACACCATCGCGGGAAATGTCGCGGTGTATGGATCGGTGTGGCTCACGGCGATCATCTGCTGGCTGACGCTGCGCGCGGGCGATCGCCTGGTCACGGTGATGGGTCAGACCGGGATTCGCGTGATGACGCGCATCATGGGATTGCTGCTCGCGGCAGTCGCGACGCAATTCGTGATCACGGGAGCGCGCGAGGCGCTCAACCTGTAGCGAGACAGCGCGGCAGTGGAGCGCGAATGGGGCCGCGCTCCACTGTCCGAGATGCTCAGCCGGCGATCTTCGGCTCCGTGGAATTGATCGCGATCTTCCGCGGCTGCGAAGCGGGCTTCTTCGGAATGGAGATGGAGAGCACTCCGTTCTGGAAGGTCGCCTGAATCGCGTTTCCGTCGACGTGCTCCGGCAGACGGAAGCTGCGCTCGAACGCGCCGCTGACCCGTTCCGCGGTGTAGATGCGCAGCTCGGCGTCCTCGGTGGGCTGCACGGTAGGCGCCTTCGTCCCGCGAACCGTGAGCGTGTTCTGCTCGAAGACGACTTCGACGGCATCGGGCTGCACGCCCGGCAGCTCCAGGCTGACGAGATAGCCGTTGGCCTGCTCGATGACATCCGTCGCCGGATGCCACACGCGGCTGCCGCCATTGGTCAGGGCATTGCCGAATACGCGATCGAGCTCGCGATCCAGCGAGAACATGCGATCGAGTGTGGGACTGATGGGACGCAGAGTCATCATGGAAATTCCTCCTCGAGATTTGACGAAAAGGAAAGACGTCACCGGGTGGTGCGCTTGTCCGTATTCAATGCGCGACCCGTTCGCGCGCCACGCCAAAAAGCAGAGCGCATGCCGTGAGAATTTGCCGGACTGACAGAGTGCGCGCGTCTCGACGTGGGCTCGTGCGTCAAGTTGAGCGAGCCGTTTGCCAGAATGACAAGCCGACCTCGCGTCGAGCGAACGACCTCGCTAGATCTCCATCAGCGTGCGAGGGCGGTGACGTGCGGGCGGTGGCGGTACCGGGAGCGGAAGATCCGCTACGGGAACGGCGAGCGCACGCGATGTTCGCGACACGGGACGGATCGAGGCTTCGAGCAGATCGACGGCGTGATCACGACGTCCCCGCTCGATCTTGGGGAGACGCTTGGCATTGCGCGCCGCAGCGCGGGCAATCGCGCGGCGCAACAACGCAAGCGATGCGCGCGGCACCACGTCTCCACTGCCGGTAGTGCACTGCGGCACCGACTCCGATGATCGGAAAATGAGGGAGCGACGACCCGAGGTCTCGGCGCGGGTCTCGATGGGCGGCATCTCGATGGGCGGCATCTCGATGGGCGGACGCTCGATGGGCGGACGCTCGATGGGCGGACTCTCGATGGCTACCAAGTCCATGGGTACCGTGTCCATCGGCGGACGCTCGATGGGTGCCACGTCACTGGGTGCCATCTCGAGAGCGCTCGCGGGATGTGCCTCCGCATCAGCGCTCGCCTCGACTGCGGTGGGCGTGTCGGATCCAGTGGCGTGGAGCGCACACGCGTCGACGAGCGTCTGCGAGACGTCCACGCGAAGCGAGGGATCGAGCACCTTCTGTCGCGCGCGCGGCGGCTCGAGCAGCAACAGTGCCGCGCGAGGCTTACCGCGCCGTGCGTGGTCGCCCGCGCCGGCGCATGCGCAGCCGAGTGGCAGCGCGAGGTCGACGAGAGCGGGCGTGTGCTCGATGAGGTGTTGTGTGAGGCCGAGAACGACATCGTCGCCTGCGAGCTCCAGCAGCGCGCGATTCGAGCATCGGTCGACGTGATCGCTCGAGGGCGTGCCACCAGGGAGGGAGAAGAATCGACGGCGATCGAGTGGGACCAGAGCGTCGAAGCTCTTCGGCTGCTCGCCGACGACGATCCCTCGCTCGGCGAACGCCTCGAGGAGCTGCGACGGCAGCAGGCGCGCGTCGATGGATGCGTCATCCGCACCGGGGCACGCGCCGACGTAGGTGATGTGCAGGGGCTGCCCCTCGTACGCCGCGCGGAGATAGCGTGCGGTAGCGACTGGGGGTGAGACGAAGGTGAGCATGAACGGCTCGAGCGTCGTGCTCGAGCGGGTGAGGCGCTCGGTGACGAGAGGGCAGCTGCACATGATGGCAGTGGGATGCTCGAACGCCGTGAGCTGCTGGAGGCAGCTCTCCGCGATCAACTCGTCGCCCCAGGTGGCCGGCGCCGCGAGCTCGAATCCGAGCGCGTGGCAGGCGTGAGCGAGCTGGACCGGCGAGGAGGGTAAAGCCGCCAGCACAGCATCGGCGCCGAGGATGATGAAGGGGGTCCCCGCATCCGGCATCTCAAGGGAGGAGCTGGACATTTCTGGACATCACAAAATGAGGGAAACCGCTGTGCCCGCTCACTTTACGGCCCGTACATTGCGAGACGCCATATCGACATGCGGCATGGTTGCCAGCGTGCGATGCTCAGCAAAACTGGTGTGCCATGGCTTCGTCGTCGGTATTCTTGAAAGAAATCACTCGGGTCGCTCGGGAGCAACGGGATCAAATTGCCGCTTTCGGGGCCCGTACCTCTTGGCCCGCTGGATTCACGATCTACGAGCAGGGGACGACGGCTGACGGCATTTTTCTGGTCCTGCGGGGCCAGGTGGTGCTTCGGAACCAGGTAGGAGCCGGTCGCAGCTTCGTACCGTGGGTCGCGACGCCGGGAGAGACATTCGGCGGAGAGGGGCTCGAAGTCTCGGCCGTGTATGCGAGCCAGGCAAAGGCAGAGGAAGAGAGCGAGACGCTGCATCTCAGCTCGACGCGCTTCAGTGCCATGTTGCGAGAGCAACCCGCCACTGCGCTGATACTGCTGCGACAGATCATGGCGGAACGCACCGCCCTCCTTGTGAAGTTCGGGCAGCACGCCATGCTCACCGTGGAGCAGCGGCTGATCGCGTCGCTCGTACGCCTCGCACAAAGCCACGATGCGCGCGCAGGTGCCGCGGTGCCACCTGTGCCGCGCCGACTGCTCGGCGAGCTGGTCGGCGCCACGCGTGAGTCGATCTCGCTCGTGCTGGGCCGACTCTGTGCGGAGGGGCTCGTGCGCCGAGAGGGCGGCGGCCTTTTCATTTCGGATCTGGAGAAGCTCGTGATGCGACTCGCTCCTGCGAATCGTCCGCCGATGAGCGACTTCGAAGATCGTCCTTCGGTCAGCGGCGGATTCCAGCAAGAGGTATAGCCCGCATCGCCTGCCAACGCGCGCTTCACTGATCGGCGCTGCGCGGTTAGCCTTCTCGCGTGCCTGCCGCTGATCGTATCGCCACCGTTCGGGTGCCTGCCTCCGCTGCAAATCTGGGTGCAGGCTTCGACTGCGTAGGAGTCGCGGTGGATCGCTGGCTCACGGCGACGGTGAAGCAGGCGGTGGATGGATCGGCGGAGCCGGAGTTCGAGCGGTCGGGGACGCTGTCATCGCTGAACACCCGCGACGCGCAGGATGCCATGTACATCGCATTCCGGGCCGCGGCGGGAGCCAGGAAGGTTGCCGTTCCCGACCGGCTGCGGTTCACCGTCACCTCTGAAATCCCCGTCGGTCGCGGGCTCGGCTCCTCCGCGGCGGCTTTCGTCGCGGGTGCGGCGCTCGCGAGCCAGTTGCTCGATCTCGGCCTCGACGCGTTCGGGATCGCGGAGGTTGGTACGGCGCTGGAGGGGCATCCCGACAACGTGTGCCCGTCGGTGTTCGGCGGGGCGACGCTGGCACTCACGCATGCGGGAAAGGTCATCGTCTCTCCTCTCGACGTGCATTCGTCTCTCGCGTTCGTGTTCGCCGTTCCGGAGTTCGTGCTCGAGACACGGCGTGCGCGCGAGGCACTTCCCAATGTCGTGCCGCACGTGACCGCAGTGCAGGCTGCGGCGAAGGGCGCGGCTCTCGTGCGCGGGCTCGCGACCGCGGATGAGGCGATGCTCGCCGCCGCGCTCGACGATGTGCTGCACGTACCGCATCGCCGTCGGCTGGTGCGCGGCTACGATGCCGTGACGGCTGCCGCAGTGGAGGCCGGTGCGATCGGCGCCACGCTCAGCGGCGCGGGCTCGTCCATTGTCGCCGTTACGCGGGCCGAGAAAGCCGATGAGGTGGGCGCGGCGATGGCGCGGGCCTGGCAGGCGACTGGCGTCACGGCGACGGCTTTCGCGAGCGCGCAACGTGTGAAGGGGTATCAAGTCCTTGCCTGATAGTCCGACAGCGGGGCTCGCCATGTGCGATGGCGCGGGAGTTGCAAAGTGTAGACAGCGAGAGAAGGAGCGCACCGGCCAGGCGTTGGGGACGCTTGCCGGGGGCTACAGCCAAGCTGGTGAATTGCGTCCTCGTGGGGGGGATGCGAGAGCGGGGGACGGCAGCCTGACGGCTTCCGCCCCCGTTTCTTTTCCATCCAGATCTGGATGAGGGTGTTCCCGCGAATGCCACTTCTCGTGTGGGCGGCCGCAATC
>DATGDQ010000405.1:0-4661 GCA_035310785.1 Gemmatimonadaceae bacterium
GAGTGATGTGTATCATGTGTCCCCCGCGCGGGAGCACGATCAGATGCGAGTGATGCACGTGATTGTGCAGCCGATATCCATGCCGAGAGGGCGATGCGACGCGGTCGCCATCGCCGACCACGATCACCACGGGCATCTCGATATCGCCGTAGCGCGTCACGAGTCCGGCGGCCGAGCGGAGCGCGGCGGTGTTGCGCGCCAGGCGACGCCGCTCACGGGGCCTGCGAATCGCCGCGGCTTCGCGAAGCGGCTCGAGTGTCTCTGCGAAGGGAACAGGCTCGGGGGAGAACTTGGTGCGAAGCGCTGCATCGTGCGCCGTGCGTCCGACCATTGGCGCGACGATCGACCCGAGTCGGCTCACGACGCGCGCGTGCGGATCGGTCGCGCGGATCGAGGCGTCGGCGTAGCAGAGCGGGTTGATGAGCACGAGGCCCGCGAAGTCGTCGGGGTAGCGCAGCGCGAGCGCGAGCGCCGCCACCGCGCTCCACGAGTGCGCGACCAGCAGCGGCTGCTCGGCGCGAAGCTCGCGCAGCGCGAGCCGGATCACGCGCGTCTGCGAATCCAGTGTGAAATCGTGGCGCGAGCGCTCGCTTCCACCGCATCCCGGCCGGTCGATGAGCAGCGCGCGGAAGTCGTAGGCGATGCGCGAGAGCAGCGGCGCCATGAAGTCGGATGCGTCGCCGTCGTCTCCCTGCAATACGACGACGGTGCGCCCTTCTCCGCGCTCGATGACGTGAAGATGGGTATGCTCGACGGGCACGAGATTGCGGAGGGGAGGCGCCGCGCCTCGGGGCGCGGGCGGGCGCCGCAGGACGGCGACGATGGCGGCACTGCCGGTGACGACGATCATGAAGCCGATGAGCCAAGTAGCCACAGACTCCTCGCCGGAAGAGGTAGGGCCCTACGGTGCAAGGGGATAGGGTATCCCGCCTCAGAAGGCACGTCAACTGGCTAGCTCAGCAATGGATGACTGGGTCATCGAATTCGCGGCATTCGCGACTCCCCTTGACATAGGGGGTGGGGGTATCCGAAGATTCTAGCTGGACAAGATATTCACGTGCCGCGACTTGCGAGGGCCTCGATGGAAACGCTGACGTTGACGATAGACGGAATGAGCTGCGGCCACTGCGTTGCGCGCGTCAAGCGGACGCTGTCGGCAGCGCCCGGCGTTCACGCGAGTGATGTGTCGATCGGTTCCGCTGCGGTCACCTACGATCCCGTGGCGACCTCGCCGGAGACGATCGCGACCGTGGTCCGGGCTGCGGGATATCCCGCGCGCGCCGCGACCGGCGACGCGACGAGCTAGCATGTCGTCGGCCATCATCGACGCCGGCGCATCCAGCGCGGACGCGTCGGGGCGTCGCGAGCGGATCCGAATTCCCGTCTCCGGCATGACGTGCGCCGCATGCCAGGCCCACGTGCAGCGTGCGCTCGCGCGGCAGCCGGGAGTCGAGGATGCGTCGGTGAATCTCATGATGGAGACCGCGGCCGTCACCTATGACCCCAATGTCGTCTCGCCTGACACGCTCGTTCAGGCGATTCGTGAGACGGGGTACGGGGCGGAGCTCCCAGGGGCGGATCTCTCGGTGCTCGAGGAGCAGGACGCGCGCGACAACTCGCAGCGCGAGGAGCTGGGCTCGCTCACGCGACGGGCGATCGCGGGCGGCGCGGCCGGCGTGCTCGCGATGGCGCTGCCGATGATGGGCGTTTCGGGGCGCGCGCTGTCGTTCACACTGCTGGCGCTCACGACGCTCGTGATGGCGTGGGCGGGACGACACTTCTACGCGCGCGCCTGGCAGGCGTTCGTGCACCGCTCGGCCGACATGAACACACTCGTGTCGGCGGGCACCGGTGCCGCGTTCATCTACTCGGTGGTCGCGACGCTCGCCCCCTCGTTCTTCACCGCGCACGGGGTCGCGCCCAATCTGTACTACGAGCCGGTGATCATCATCATCACGCTCGTGCTCACCGGCAACGTGCTCGAGGCGCGCGCCAAACGGCACACGTCCACCGCCCTGCGCGCGCTCGTCGAGCTGCAGCCGCAGCACGCGCGCGTGGTGCGCGGAAGCGACGAGATCGACGTGCCCGTCGCACAGCTTGTGCCTGGGGACATCCTGCTCGTGCGTCCGGGTGAGCGGGTGCCCGTCGATGGCGAGATCGTGTCCGGGTCGAGCGCGGTGGACGAATCGATGCTCACGGGCGAGTCCATGCCGGTGGAGAAGCACGAGGGCGATCGCGCGATCGGCGGCACGATCAATCGCACGGGAGTGTTCCGTTACCGCGCGACCACTCTCGGTGCCGACAGTGTGCTCGCGCGCATCGTGCGGCTCATGCGCGACGCACAAAGCTCGCGCGCGCCCATTCAGGCCTTGGCGGATCGTGTGAGCGGGATCTTCGTACCCGTGGTCATGCTGCTCTCGATCGCGACCTTTCTCACCTGGTTCATCGCGGTACACAGTGGCGGTGCACCAAATGGGACCGCATTCGTGCGGGCCTTCGCGGCAGCCGTGACGGTACTCATCATCGCGTGCCCATGCGCGATGGGACTCGCCGTACCCACGGCCGTGATGGTGTCGACCGGACGCGGAGCGGAGGCGGGCATTCTGATCAAGGGCGGCGAGGCGCTGCAGCGCACCGGCGACGTGACTACCGTGGTGCTCGACAAGACGGGCACGCTCACCGAAGGCGCGCCCACGGTGTCGGACGTGCTGGTGGCCCCCGGCGCAGCACTGAGCCCAGACGAGCTGCTTCGCCTCGCGGCATCGATCGAGTCGGAAAGCCAGCACCCGGTGGCGGACGCGATCGTAAGGTTCGCGCGCGCGCAGGGGCTCGCCCGGCAGGCCGGTACGTCGAGTGAATACGCCGTCGGTAAAGGGATCACCGGCGCCGTCGGCGACGTTGCGCTGGCCGTCGGCAGTGCCGCCCTGATGAGAGAATGGTCGGTGGACATCGCACCGCTCGAAGCTCGCGCGCGCGCACTCGCGGGCGACGGAAAGACGGTGGTGTACGTGGCGGCGAACGGCGCCCTCGCCGGGCTGCTCGCGATCGCCGATCCCATTCGCGCGAGCTCCCCGGAGGCGGTCGCACGGCTGCGAGCGATGGGACTCGAGGTCGTCATGCTCACGGGCGACGACGCGCGCACTGCTCAGGCGATCGCGCGGCAGGCGGGCATCGACCGCGTCGTCGCCGGCGTGTTGCCGGAGGGAAAGGTCGGGGAGATCGCACGCCTGCAGCGCGAGGGAGCGGTGGTCGCCATGGCCGGCGATGGCATCAACGACGCTCCGGCGCTCGCGCAGGCGGACGTCGGAATGGCAATGGGTGGCGGCACGGCGATCGCCTCCGAAGCGGCGGATGTGGTGCTCATGCGGAGCGATCTGATCACGGTGGCGCAGGCGATCGCACTCTCGCGTCGCACGATGCGCACGATGAAAGAGAACCTGTTCTGGGCGTTTATCTACAACGTGATCGGCATCCCGATCGCCGCCGGCGTGCTCTACCCCGCGTTCGGAATTCTCCTCACGCCCGTGATCGCGAGTGCTGCGATGGCGTTCAGCTCCGTGAGTGTCGTGACCAACAGCCTGCGTCTGAAAGGCGCCGAACTTTCATGACGGAGAATGCACGCATGAAGAAAGCCGTGGGAGTCGAGCCCGAGATCAAGGCGCGCAATCTCCGCCGCCTGCGGCGCATCGAAGGGCAGGTGCGCGGGCTCCAGAAGATGGTCGAGGAGGATCGCTACTGCGCCGAGATCATGACGCAGATCTCATCGGTGCACGAAGCGCTGCGCGCGGTCGGGCGGGAACTGATGCGCAATCATCTCAAGCACTGCGCAACCGCCGCGATCAAACACGGCGACGGAACGGCGGACGCAATGTACGACGAGCTGGTGGAGATGATGTACAAGCACAGCCGCTGACCGGCGCGCAGCCTAGATCCAGCCAGCCTCTCGGTACCAGGCCAGCGTCGATCGAATGCCCTCGCGCAGCGAGATCTTCGGCGAATAGCCGAGCTCCGTGCGCGCACGCGTGATGTCGAAGGCGCGACTCTTCGTGAAGAAGGCCACGCGGCGGCGATAGAGCGGCGGCTCCACCCCGAGCGGCGCGCACACGACCTCGCACAGGGCACCCGCCGCCCAGAACGGCCACACGGGCAGATGCAGCCCGAGCGGTTTCACTCCGGCCTCCTCCGCGATCAACGCCACGAGCGCGTTGAGCGACATGAACTCGTCGCTTCCGATGATGTACGTGCGGCCCGCAGCGGATGGCGATTCGCCCGCGATGCGCACTCCGTCCACGAGATCGTCGATGTGCACCATGCTGAAGAGCGCCTCGCCGCTGCCGAGGATCGGGAAGCGACGGTGAGCGACGCCCCGAAAGATCTTGAGGAGCCGTCGATCGCGAGGGCCGTACATCGGCGCCGGGCGGACGACCGTGAGCGGCACACCGAGCCGCGCGGCCGTCGAGACGGCCTGCTGCTCGCCCTCGAGCTTCGTGCGCTGATACACGTCTCCGGGGCGAAAGGGCGACGACTCGCTCGCCGGCGGGTGCTCGATGTCGCCGTGCACGCCGACGGTGCTGATGTGCACCACGCGCGAGACGCCCGCGCCGGCGGCCGCAATGATGAGTCGCGAGGGCCCCTCGACGTTCACCGAGCGGAACTCCTCG
>DATGDQ010000406.1:0-12766 GCA_035310785.1 Gemmatimonadaceae bacterium
ATCACCGCCGGAGCGAGATCTCGAAGCGCTTCGGCATCAGTGTCACCGATGTGCAGAATGCCGCCGACGAGATCGCCAAGCTCGACCCGAAGCCGGGGCTCGTCTACAGCGAATCCGGCGACAACTACATCATTCCGGATCTCGTCATCGACAAGATCGACGGCGTCTACCTCATCACTCTGAACGACGCGAACGTTCCGCGGTTGAAGCTGAGCCGCGCCTACGTCGAGATCGCCCGTGACAAGAAGAAGTTCGACGGCGAGAACAAGGAGTTCATCTCCAACAAGATGAACTCGGCGAACTGGATGATTCAGGCGATCGAGCAGCGCCGCCAGACGATGCTCAAGGTGATGCACTTCATCGTCGACCGGCAACGAGATTTCTTCGAGAAGGGCGTGCAGTATCTCAAGCCGCTCACCCTGCGTGAGGTCGCCGAAGTGATCAACATGCACGAGTCGACGGTGAGCCGCGTGACGAACGAGAAGTACGTGCAAACGCCCCGCGGCGTGCTCCCGCTCAAGTTCTTCTTCTCCTCGGGCTTGTCGACCACGGGCGGCGAGGATGTATCTGCCCGCGGGATCAAGGCCCAGATCGAGAAGCTCGTATCCGACGAAGATCCCAAGCACCCGCTCACGGATCAGGCGATCGTGAACATTCTCAAGGAGAGCGGCGTGCAGATCGCCCGTCGCACCGTCGCGAAGTACCGCGACCAGCTCGGCGTCCTCTCGGCCCGGATGCGCAAGCGGGTATGACCCTCGTCGCCGCGGCTCCTCAACATGCCGCGATCGACGTCTCGGTGCTCGTGCCGGCAAAGGACGAGGCCGAGAATCTGCCGCTCTTCATGGAACAGGCCGCACTGGCCTTCGCGAACAGCACCGTCTCGTACGAGGTCGTCGTCATCGACGATGGCTCGGCGGACGACACCGAGCGCGTACTCGGCGAGCTGCAGAAGCGCTACCCATTCCTGCGTGTCGTCCGCCACCGGCGGCAGCGCGGCATCGCCGACGCACTCCGCACCGGATATCTCGCCGCGCGCGGCCGCGTGCTCGTGTTCTATCCCGCGGACCTGCAGTACAAGCCCGAGGACATTCCGCGGCTCGTGGCTCCGATTCTCGCTGGCGAGGCGGACATGGTCACGGGGTTCAAGCAGGGACATTACGAAAAGGCATTCGTCTCGCGCGTCTACAATGGCCTGAGCCGCTCGCTCTTCGAGATCCCCGTGCGCGATCTCAATTCCGTGAAGGCGTATCGGCGCGAAGTGATGGAGATGCTGCCGGTGCGGCCGGACTGGCATCGCTACATGATCGTGATTGCCGCCGAGAGCGGCTTCACGGTGACCGAGATTCCAGTGCCACTCTATCCGCGCAACGCCGGGGTGTCGAAATTCGGCATCGGTCGCATTCCGATCGGCGTGCTCGACATGCTCTCGGTATGGTTCGAGCTCCGCTTCGGCCGCAAGCCGCTGCTCCTGTTCGGCATGACCGGCTTCGCGCTCTTCATCCTCGGCGTTCTTGCCGGGATCGTCGCGCTCGCGATTCGTGTGTTCTGGGGCGTCGGCTTCCGGCCGCTGCTCAATCTCGTGGAGATCTGCGTCATCACCGGAAGCGTGTTCCTGGTGGGCGGGCTCGTGGGCGAGATGATCGCGGGGCAGAGAGCGGAGATGCGCGAGCTGCGACGAATGATCGACGCGTCGCTCCCGAGGCGGGACAACGACGATCGCTGAAATCGGAGGAGCACACGACGCACCGATGACGGCGACCACGCGTCGCACGCTGCTGCGCGTGCTGCAGCTGGCGCTCGCCGCGATCATCGTCGCGCTCGTCGTGCGCAGGATCGTCGCGGAATGGGGCGCAGTGACGCTCGCACTCGACCAGGCGCGCCCGAACTGGTTGGCGCTCTGTGCATCGGGGCTCGTCGTGCTCGCCACGTACGCCGTTCTCATCGAAACGTGGCGCGTGGTGCTGCGGGGATGGCAGCACGACATCCCGTTCCTCGATGCGGCCCGCATCTGGACGATCTCGAATCTCGGCAAGTATCTGCCGGGGAAGGTCTGGTCGATCACCGCGCTCGCGGTGATGTCGCGCGAATACGGCGTCACGGCCGCCGAGGGAGCGACGGCGTCGGTGCTCGTGACGCTCATCAATACGCTCATTGGCTTCGCCGTCGCAATCATCACCGGCGCGTCGCTGCTGAGGCTTTCTCCGCTCGTGGTGATCGTGATCGCCGTGATGGCGATTGCGGTGCTCGCGTCTCCCTCCGCGCTCCCCACGCTGGGAGTCGTGGCAGGGAGAGTGTTCAAGCGCGAGATCGTGCTCCGTCCGCTCGACCACCGCGTGTTGCTGTCGGCTGGTGCACTCACCTGCATCGCATGGCTCATGTATGGAGTCGCATTCTGGCTCTTCACGAAGGGCGTGCTCGGTGCCGCGCCTGGCGCACTCCGGGACTACGTAGCAGTTTTCGCGGGCTCGTACCTCATCGGATTCGTCGCGATCTTCTCGCCTGCAGGCGTTGGCGTTCGCGAAGGGGCGATGGCGCTCGCGCTGCAGCGGGCGGGCTTCGCCGCGGGCCCCGCGTATCTGCTGGTGGTCGCGTCGCGACTGTGGCTCACCGCACTCGAAGTGATTCCGCCGCTCATCTTTCTTGCCTTCGTCCGGCGCAGCCGGCTGTCTACGCATGAAGAAGAACACAGCCCCACGCGCTGAACCGGCGGCCGACGTCGGCGCGCCTCGCCTCGCCGGCCTCTGGAGCGCCGCTGCGTACGCGCTCGCCACGCTCTGGCTCGGCGCGCCGGCGCTCGCGGGCAAGTTCCTGATCAACATCCACAGCGATCAGTATCTCGCCGGCTACGCATTCCGCGAGTTCGCCGCGCACAGCCTGCGCACCACTGGCTCGTTTCCGCTGTGGAACCCGTACATCTATGGCGGATTGCCGTACGTGGCCGCGATGCACGGGGATATCTTCTACCCGACGTTTCTGCTGCGCATGATCATGCCGACCGACGTCGCGATGACCGTCGGCTTCATGCTGCACATCTTCCTCTCCGGCCTCTTCACATACTATTTCCTGCGTGCGTGGGGGCTCGGATTCTATCCCGCGCTGCTCGGCGGACTCGCCTACATGATGGGCGGCCCGATCGCATCGTACGTGTCTCCGGGCCACGATGGAAAGCTCTTCGTGAGCGCGCTCACGCCGCTCGCGCTCTGGATGCTCGTGCGCGGCATTCGCGATGGGCGCATGTGGGCCTTTGGCGTCTTCGCGCTTGCCACGGGACTCGCCGTGCTCAGCCCACATCCGCAGCTGTTGCAGTACATGCTGCTGCTCTCCGGTGTGTTCGCACTGTTCCTCGCGTTCTCCGGCGGCGACACCGGCAGAGCCCTGCCGCGAGACGTCGCCCTCACGCGCCTGGGGCTCTCGGCCGGCTCGGTGGCGGTCGGGATGCTCATGGGAGCGGTGCAGTACCTGCCGGTGATGGAGTACGTGCCGTGGTCGCCGCGCGCGGGCGGAAAGGGATACGACTACGCCACCACCTTTTCCTTTCCGCTGGAAGAGCTCATCAACACGTACGTGCCACAGTTCAGCGGGATCCTGAATGCGTACTCCGGACGCAACGGCATTCACCTGCACAGCGAGTATCTGGGTGTCGCGGTGCTCATTCTCGCGGTGCTCGGCTTTGGCGCCGTGCGCCTGACACGACGCCGGGCATTCGCACGCTTCTGGCTGGGCACCATGATGGTCGCGCTGCTCTGGGCGCTCGGCAATTCGACTCCGTTCTTTCATCTCATCTACGCGATCGTCCCAGGCACGAAGTTCTTTCGCGCGCCCAGCACGATCATCTATGTCGTGGCGCTCGCGATCGCGGTGTTCGCCGCGCTCGGACTCGAGCGCGTGCTCGCGCGTGAGTACACGCGCCGCTTTCTGATCGGATGGGCGGTGGCGGCAGGGCTGATGCTCCTGCTCGGCATCTCCGGCGTGCTCACCTCCATGGCGACGGCGGTGGCGATCCCGCAACTGGTCGACAGAGTGGCCGACAATGCGGGCGCGATCGTCGTGGGGTCGCTGCGTTCATTTCTGGTGGCGGCGGTGGCGCTCGGCATTCTGTTCGCGCTGCTCGGCGACAAGATGCGCGCGAGTCACGCGGCGCTGGCGCTCGTCGCGCTCACCGCGGGCGATCTGTGGAGCATCGAGCGCCTGTATTGGCAGTTCTCGCCGCCCGCCTCGACGCTGTTCGCGCGCGATGCGATCATCGACTATCTGACGGCCGTGAAGGAGCCGGGGAGAGTGCTGGCGCTTCAGCTCTCGCCGCAGTCGGACGCGCAGCGCGACCCGTATCTCTCGACGGAATCGAACGGCCTCATGGTGCACGACATTCGTCAGGTCGTCGGCTACCATGGAAATTCACTCGGCCGCTACAACGACTTGATCGAAGATCGCCACCTCATCGAGCCGCAGATCTGGCGCCTGCTCAACGTGCGCTATCTGCTCACGGATGCGGACACCGTGCCGATCGAGGGCGCCAGGAAACTGGCTGGTCCGGTGAAGAACGCCGCCGGATCCACGGAGTATCTGTATGAGCTTCCCGGCGAGAATCCCTTCGCGTGGGTCGCGCCCGTGATCGTGAAGGCGGGCGATGCGCCCGTGCTGGCGACGGTGATCGACGCGCGATTCAATGCCGCGCAGGCGGCGCTCGTGGACAGCGCGGCGCCCGTGGTCGGCCCACCGATCACGACGCTCCCCGCGCCGACCGGAATCGCTGTGCACACGGCTGCGTACGCACCGGGGCACATCGTGCTGCAGCTCGCGAAGCCGGCGCCCGCGGGATCGGCGCTCGTCGTCTCCGAGAACTACTATCCGGGGTGGATGGCGAGGGCGGACGGGAAGGACGCCTTGGTGGTGCGCACCGACTACTCGCTCATGAGCGTCGTCCTGCCCGCCGGGGCGACGCGCGTCGAGCTCACGTTCACGAGCAGGGCCTACCAGCGCGGAAAGATGCTGTCGCTGCTGGCGCTCGCGCTTTCCATCGTCGCCATCGCAGCCGGAATCGTCGTCGATCGGAGGCGCCGTGGCTGAACGGGCACTCGTCATTGTCCCCACGTACAACGAACGCGACAACATCGGCACCTTGCTGGGCCGCATTCTCGACCAGGATCCGCGGCTGGAGGTGTTGATCGTGGACGATGGGTCGCCGGACGGAACGGGGGATCTCGCGGATGAGATCGCGGCCCGGGAGCCGCGCGTGCACGCGCTGCATCGCCCGCGGAAGCTCGGCTTGGGAACGGCGTATATCGCGGGCTTCAAGTGGGCGCTCGAGCGTGACTTCGCGTATGTGTTCGAAATGGACGCGGACTTCTCGCACGACCCGGCACATCTCCCGACCTTTCTCACGGCGATCCAGGACGCCGACCTGGTTCTTGGCTCGCGATACAACCGTGGCAAGGTCACCGTCGTGAACTGGCCGATTCGCCGCCTGATGCTGAGCTACGCCGCTAACCTCTACGCTCGATGGGTAACTGGTTTGCCGCTCGACGATTCCACCGGCGGCTTAAAGTGCTTTCGCAGGTCGGTTCTGCAGGCGATCGATCTCGACTCCGTGCGCTCGAACGGGTATGGATTCCAGATCGAGGTGAGCTACCTTGCGTGGAGAAAGCACTTCAGGATCGTCGAGATTCCAATCGTGTTCCACGACCGTACCGAGGGGCAGAGCAAGATGTCGCGGAAGATCGTGCTGGAGGCGATCTGGATGGTTTGGCGGCTGCGCTGGCGCACGATTACCGGGAAGATCTGATCGTGGGGCGCCGGTTCTGGAAGATGTCCGGGTCGGGCAACGACTTCGTCGTGTTCGACGCGCGGGCAGACGAGCCGGGCTCGACGGCGGAAGAGCGGCCGGAGGTCATCCAGGCGCTGTGCGCGCGCGGCACGGGCGTAGGAGCCGACGGCGTCATCTTCGTCGCCAAGGCGGGCCATGCGGGCGCGCTCCTGGCCATGCGCTACTACAACGGCGATGGGTCTCGCACGTTCTGCGGAAACGCCACCCTGTGCGTCACCAGGCTCGCACGTGAGCTCGGAGTCACGACCACGCGAGATCTGCTGCTGGAGACCGACAGCGGGATCGTGGCTGCTCGGGAAGGCGATCTGGGACCGGAGATCGAGCTGCCTCCCGTGAGCGAGGTATGGGAGGGCGTGTCGGAGCTGGCGACCATAGCGGGAGAGCGTCGCATCGGCTTTGCGCTCGTCGGGGTGCCGCACCTCGTGGTGCGCTGTGAGGACGTGGCGGACGTGCGGGTGCACGACCGAGGTGGCGAGCTCAGGCGTTCGGGATTCAGGGCCGATGGCGCGAACGTGAATTTCGTATCCGAGCGGAATGGGAGCTGGTCGATGCGCACCTACGAGCGCGGCGTCGAGGCCGAAACATTGGCGTGTGGCTCGGGCGCGATCGCGTCCGCCATCCTGCTGCATCGATGGAACGAGAGCTCGGATCGCACAGCGTTTCGAACCCGATCCGGCCGAACACTGACCGTTCGGCTGCGGCGGGAAGGCGAGTCCTGGAGGCCCACGTTGGCGGGCGAAGGGCGCATCGTCTTCACTGGCGAGCTGGCGGAGCTGTCGACAGTGAGCGCTGCCGGTTGATCTGACGGGCTCGGCGCCCAGGTCCCGGTCGCCAGGGCGGCCAAGAGCCGTGGTAACTCGAGACGAATACGGGAGTTGCAGTGCAGTGGACAGCGAGGTCTGGAGCCGTTGTCCACATTTCTCCCCACCCCTTAGTTTACATAATGTATCTTATACGTATGACGATTCTAGCGACCTGTTGCGCCACCGTCGCGTCAGGCGCCCCCAACGCGTCCCTCGTTCGCGCCCTTCACACGTGACATTAGGCGCTGGCCATCGGCATACGAAAGGCGCCCGTTTCCGAGCGCCTCAGTGTCCTCCCAACGCGGGACGCGCGGTCACCCCGCGCCGCCAGCCTTCGCCTCCAGCTCGCCCAGCCGCACCCGCGCCTCGGCCGCAGCCGTACTCTGGTCATCGTTCGCGAGCGCCGACCAGATCTTCCGGGCCTCCGCCGTCTTGCCAGCCGTCGTCAGCACACGAGCCGCGCTCGCCATGTACACGTCATGGTCGATCTTGTACGGCGCCCGCTCAGCCGCCTTCTGATACGTGGCCGCCGCCTCGGGATACTTCCCCGACTGCTCCAACCCTGCCGCCGTCAGATTGAGCGCCGCCGCCGCCGTGTATGCGTCCTTGTCCGACGTCACGGGCTCGAGCTCCTTCATGCCCTGCTGATACTCGCCCTTCTCGTAGTGCACCTGGGCGAGCAGCACGCGCGCCTGCGCTCCCGCCGGTGTGCTCCCGTACCGCTGCACGACCTTCTCGAGACCGCTCTGGGCCAGCGGGAGATTGCCGGATGCAATCGCCGCCTCGGATTCCGAAAGCGCCGTCGAGGCGCTCTGGGCCTGTTTCGCGTTCGACTGGCGATAGAACCAGAACCCGCCGGCGATCAGCAAGAGAGCGATCGAGCCGTACATGAGCTGACGCGAATGGAGCTCGAGCCAATCTACGAAGGAATCGACGCGTTCTTCGACGTCCGGACGAGCCTTAGCGGGCATGTCATTCCGTGAGGTGAGGCAATGCGCTTTCCCGCTCGCGAGGTCTGCGCGGAAAGGATTGTCGGCAAGGGTGACATGAGTATAGCTAAGTGACGACGCGCCATGCAAGTAACTGCTGCCGCCGATTTCGAGGATCGAGCGGCGCCCACCCCGCTCACTCGACGTCGTCTCCAACGCTTTCCCCTGCGGAATTAGTTGACAAAGTCAACTTGATCGTTATCGTGACGCGTGCCCTCTTCCGTGCCACGCGCGTCGGCGCAGTCATGACCGAGACGTCTCTCGAGGCTCGCGTCGCCGCCATCCGGCGCTTCAATCGGTTCTATACCAGGCAGATCGGCGCGCTCCGCGAAGGGCTGCTCGACAGCGAGTTCTCGCTCACCGAGGCTCGAGTGCTGTATGAGCTCGCGCACGGCGCCGGCAGCACGACCGCTACCGACATCGGTCGAACGCTCGGCCTCGACCCCGGCTATCTGAGTCGAATGCTCCGCACCTTCGAGGAGCGGAGGCTCGTGCAGCGCCGACCATCCTCATCCGATGCTCGGCGCTCGAATCTCGCACTCACCTCCAAGGGGCGAAGCGCCTTCGCTCGTCTCGATGCCCTCGCGCGCGCGGAGATCGCGGACCTGCTCCGGGGACATTCGGCGGCGGACCAGCGCACCCTCGTGGGCGCCATGCACTCCATCGAGCGCGTGCTCGCGATCGGCGGTCGCGAGACTCGAAAGCTCGAGCTGCGCGAGCCCCGCCCCGGCGACATGGGATGGGTGATCGAGCGCCATGGCGAGATCTACGCCGACGAGTACGACTGGAACGCGAACTTCGAGGCGCTCGTCGCCCAGATCGTCGCGCAATTCATGCGCGAGCACGATCCCCAGCGCGAGCGCTGCTGGATCGCCTCTCTGGATGACGAGCGTGTCGGCTCCGTCTTTCTCGTGCGGCACTCCGATTCCGTGGCCCGCTTGCGCCTGCTGCTCGTAGAGCCCGGCGCCCGCGGCATGGGCGTGGGACGAGCACTCGTGGAGACGTGTCTGCAGTTCGCGCGCGAGGCGGGCTACCGGAAGGTCACGCTCTGGACGAACGCGGTGCTCGAGGCAGCTCGCGCAATCTACGTGGCCAACGGATTTCAACTCGTGCGTGAAGAGGCGCACACGCACTTCGGCAGTGAGCAGCTCGGACAAGACTGGGAGCTCGATCTCTAGGCGGATTCGATCGTGTCGTTTCCCGCTGCATTGTGCATCGCGCTCATGGCATCCGCGATTCGCGCGCGCATTCGCGAACGCGCCAGGATCGCGAGTGCCACGCCGAACGCCGCGGCGGCCCCGAGCAACGCACGGGTGGACGGAAGAAGTCCGGCAGCGGCCAGCGCGGTGGAGGCGGCAAAGACAACTGCCGCCCCCGTGGTTCGCCGCACGAGTGCGATCACCGCGGCGATTCCGGCGATCGCGATGGCGCTGCGGGCGCCGAGCAGCAGCGCGCAGAGCAAGAATGCCGTCGCACCCAGAACGCTGCCAATCGCGAGTGCGCTCACTGGCTCGACCGCAGCCAGCATGTCAGCTGTCTCGTTGCTCGAATGAGTCATGTCCCGAATGATCCTCCCTACCACTTCGCAGCTTTTTTTCTGCGCGGCGCGTAGAATGCGGCTCGTTCGGCACGCTTTCCGCTAAAGAAACTGGCTCCGGGCCGGCCTCCTCACTGTGTCTGCAGCGAGCGGAGCGGTGACGCCTCCACCTTCCAGCCGCCAACGTGAGATCGCTCACAACAAACATCTGTCGAACAGAACAGCCACATTCGCCGCTCGCCGTAAGATAGTGGTCGAACGTACATTGATTGAATCATGACATCTGGTATCGACGCTCTGCTGGACAAGGCGCGCAAGGTGCGCGATGACCTTTCGCTGCCGTCGGCTGCGCGGACGGAATCGCGCCGAGATCATCGCAGCGACACGTTGAAGGATCCGGGGATCGAAAGCTCCGTCACTGCTGCGCTCGACTGGCTTGGCACGGCGCAGGACAACTCTCTCTCCAACGATGGCGGTATTGCTCGCGATTATAGCCTCGTTGCCGGATGGCGCGCATCGTATCCGGAAACGAGCGGCTACATCGTCCCCACGCTTCTGCGCGGGCAACCCGGCGCCAGGAATGAGGTCCATCGCGAGCGAGCGAGGGCGGTACTCGATTGGCTCGTGTCGATTCAGCTCGAGGAGGGCGGATTCCAGGGAGGCGTCATTGGACAGACTCCCGTCGTGCCGGTGACGTTCAACACGGGACAGATCCTGATCGGGCTCGCCTGCGGCGTTCGAAAGCTCGGCGACGAATATCACGCCGCCATGCGGCGGGCCGCCGACTGGCTCGTGCGCACGCAGGATGAGGATGGTGCATGGCGCAAGCATCCCACGCCGTTCGCAAAGGCGGGCGAGAAGGCGTATGAGACTCATGTCGCGTGGGGCTTGCTCGAGGCCGCGCGTGTGGAATCGGGTCGCGGTTATGCCGAAGCCGCGCTTCGGAACATCGAGTGGGCGCTCACGAAGCAGCGTGTGAACGGCTGGTTTGCGGACTGCTGTCTGAACGATTCGTCCCGCCCGCTCACGCACACGCTCGGTTACGCGCTGCGCGGACTGATCGAGGGCTTTCGCTTCTCCAACGACCGCATGCTGCTCGACGCAGCCCTACTCACCGCGAAAGGCGCGATGTCAGCCCTTCGCACGAACGGATTCATCTCGGGGCGCCTCAACCCCAATTGGACCGGAGCCGTGCGCTGGGCGTGTCTCACCGGCTCGGCGCAACTCGCGCACTGCTGGCTGCTGCTCCATCAGATCACGGGAGAAGCTTCCTTCCTCGATGCCGGTCGTCGCGCGAACGCGTACGTGCGGGCGCGCGTGCGTGTAGATGGCGAGCCCGAAGTTCGCGGAGGCGTCAAGGGATCGTTTCCGATCGATGGCGAGTACGGAAAGTTCGAGTACCTGAGCTGGGCCTGCAAATTTTTTATCGACGCCAATCTTCTCGAGCAGGAGCTCAGCTTGTCGGCTGGCGGCGCTGGTGCGTAGCTCGTCGCGGTCCCCTGCTCACTCGCGGCGCGGTGGAGCAGGGGTCGCTCCCACTGTCATCATCGTAGGAGCAGAGCCGCGCAAGCTCGTGACGATCGCGCGATCGCTTCATCGCGCCGGGGTCCGCTGCATCGTGGCGGTTCCGCGCGGACAGCCGCTGCGCGTGTGGTCGCGCGCGTTCGCGGGAGCCGTGCAATTGCACGGTGACGTCCCGCAGTCGGCCGGCATGCTGGCTCACCTCGCGCGAGCGGAGGACGCACGCTGGGTGGTGCCCACGAGCGATAGCTCGCTGCAAGTTGTGTGTGCGGCATATCAGGAGCTCTCGCAGTTCTGCGCCGTTGGAGCCCCTCCGCCGCCAATCGTGCAGCGCGTCCTCGACAAGGCGATCACGCTCGACATCGCCATGCAGTGTGGCGTGCCGGTGCCCACGTCGATGACGATCGCGCGCGCGGCGGAGCTCGAGGCTGCGCTCGCGACGATGTGCTTTCCCGTCATTGCGAAGCCGGCCGACAAGAGTCGCAAGTCGACCCACCCGTTCAAGACGCGCATGTTCGCGACTGCCGAGGAGCTGCGCGCCGTGTTCGCCACGCAGACGAGGTTTGGCGAAGGACTGCTGTTCCAATCGTATCACCCTGGACAGGGAGTGGGCATCGAGCTTCTGATGTCGCGCGGCGAGGTGCTCACGAGCTTTCAGCATCGACGGCTGTCGGAGAATCCTCCCTCGGGTGGTGTTGCCGTCGTCGCCATTTCGGAGGCGGTCGATCCGAAACTCCTCGATTACTCGACGCGCCTGTTGCGCGCACTCGACTGGGACGGGGTGGCGATGGTGGAGTTTCGACACCATGCCGAGAGCGGTGAGACCGCGCTGATGGAAGTGAACGGGAGATTCTGGGGATCGCTGCCACTCAACACGGCGGCCGGCGTCGACTTTCCGCTCTATGCGTGGCAACTGTCGCAGGGGATGGCCCCTTCACCGCCCCCCAGCTATCCGATCGGGCTGCGTGTCCGCTGGACCGCCGGCGCGCTCCAGCGCGCCGGTCATGCGTTCGCGGAAGCGCCGGAGGATCGCATCTCACTGCGCGACGCAGTGCATCAGCTGCTGGCGGACTTTGCACCGGGAACCAGATCCGCAATGTGGACGTGGAGCGACCCAATCCCCGCCGTGCAGGAAGTGGCGCTCGTGCTGATCCGGTGGGCGAAGGACGCGGTGAAGTGGGTGTTGCGCGCGATCATCCCGCGATCGATGCTCTCCATCATCAGGGATTCACGAATGCTCGTGCCGGAGCGCCGCAGCACGTACGTCAAGCGGCGACTGCTGCGCACGGCCGGCGTGAATCGCCCCGTGGCACTTCCCCGCCCGATCGAATCCGTGCTCTTCGTGTGTCACGGAAACATCATGCGAAGTGCTGCCGCGGCGGGCTTTCTGCGCGACGAGCTTCGCGCCGCCGGGATCGCGAACGTGCGCGTCGCATCCGCAGGCACGCACGCGCACGATGGACGTCCCGCAGATGCGCGCGCGCAGGACGCGGCGAGACAGCTCGGACTCTCGTTGCACGATCACAGCGCCACGCGGCTGACGCCCAGGCTCGTGGCCGAGCACGATGTGATCTTCGCGATGGATGAGCTCAACTACGTCAACATAGCCACGACCTTCCCGGCAGCGCGGAAAAAGTTGCTGCTCCTGGGCGGCATGAGCGCATCCGGCACGTACAAGGCGCACGAGATTGCGGATCCCTACATGACCTCGCAGGGTGAAGTGAACGCGACTATCGTTGAGATCAAGCGCTATGTCGCGGAGCTCGCGCAGGCATTGCGCGTGGCGCGCGCGACTGATGCGCCTGCGCGCGCGTCCGCCGTGGGGCGAGAGCAGGGCGTGAAGGCGTAGTGGCAATGGATCGCTTCTTCGCGCGCCCTGCAGACGAGGCGATGATGGATCGCGCCTCGCGGACGGATCCGGACAATCCCTTTCTCACCGCGCCCTACCTGCAATCGCAGCGGGTGCTTGGCCGGGAGGCATGGCTCCTGTCCCTCGAGAGAGCGGGAGACATGTGCGCTGCCGCGCTGTGCTTCCTCGAGCGCGGCCGGCTCAATCATACGCTCACCATTCCGTCATCACCGCCGGTCGAGA
>DATGDQ010000407.1:0-3681 GCA_035310785.1 Gemmatimonadaceae bacterium
CGATGCCGTGCGGGGCACACTATTCGCATGGTATGCTGCACTGGTATACCATATTTTCCGCCGACCCGCAAGAAGCGGGATGCCCGGCGCAGCACGCGGATCACGCCCGGCGGCCGGCGTCCGCGGGCCAAGCCGGCGCACGGTCCATCGAGTAGCATTGTGTCCGGTACGTCCGTTTGCCCCACCTGCCGCCGCGTACGCACGAGGATCGAGTCTCATGGCGCCTGCACCCTCGCCGGACCAATCGTCGACTACGAGCGATCATTCCAGCGCTCCATTCGGGGAAATCCTCGTCCCGGACGCGCTCCAGTTCGTCGCGCAGCTCGCCCGGACCTTCGCGCCCAGGATCCGTGAGCTGCTCGCCGCACGCGAGGTGCGCTATCGCGCATGGCGCGCGGGTGAGCCGCTTCGATTCCGCGACGATACGGTGGCGGTCAGGAACGGCGACTGGCGAGTGCTCCCGATTCCCGCGGATCTCACTCGGCGCATCGTCGAGATCACGGGACCCGTCGATCGGAAGATGATCATCAACGCGCTCAACTCGGGGGCCGACGTGTTCATGGCGGACTTCGAGGACGCCACGGCCCCCACGTGGCAGAATGTGGTGCAGGGTCAGCTGAATCTCCGGGACGCCGTGCGCCGCACGATCACCTACACCGATCCGGCGAGCGGCAAGCAGTACACGCTCGGCAACGAGCTCGCGACGCTCATCGTGCGTCCGCGCGGACTTCACCTTCCCGAAACCCATCTCACGGTCCATGGCTCGACCGTGCCGGGATGCCTGTTCGATGCGGGGATGTATCTCTACCACAATGCACACGCCCTGATCGAGCGCGGCACCGGCCCGTACTTCTACCTTCCCAAGCTCGAGGCCGCGGAGGAGGCGGCACTCTGGAACGACGTGTTCATCGCGGCGCAAGACGCGCTCGCGATACCGCGCGGAACGATCAAGGCGACGGTGCTGATCGAAACGCTTCCAGCGGTGTTCCAGATGCACGAGATCCTGCATGCGTTGCGCGAGCACATCGTGGGTCTCAACTGCGGCCGGTGGGACTACATCTTCAGCTTCATCAAGACGCGCAGCGAGGATCCAGCGGCCGTGCTGCCGGATCGCTCGCAGGTCACCATGACTCAGCCGTGCATGCGGGCGTACACGCAACTGCTGATTCGCACCTGCCATCGCCGCGGGGCGTTCGCGATGGGCGGCATGGCCGCGCAGATCCCCGTCAAGAACGATCCCGCGGCAAATGCAATCGCCGAGGAGCGGGTGCGAGCCGACAAGACTCGGGAGGTCATGGATGGCCACGATGGCACGTGGGTGGCGCATCCGGCGCTCGTGCCGGTCGCTCGCGATGCGTTCGCCGCGCACATGACGGGCGACAATCAGCTCGGCCGCTCGCGGGACGACGTCAACGTGAGCGCGGCGGATCTGCTGCAGACGCCGAGCGGCACCGTGACGGAGGCGGGCCTTCGGCTCAACATCCGCGTCGCGATCCAGTACCTGGAGGCGTGGCTGCGCGGCAGCGGCGCCGTTCCCCTGTACGGGATGATGGAGGATGCGGCCACGGCCGAGATCTCACGCGCCCAGGTGTGGCAGTGGATTCATCATCGCGTGACGCTCCCCGACTCCACGGTCATCACGCGCGAGCTCGTCGTGCAACTGGTGGGCAGCGAGATGGCTCGCATTGCTTCCGAGGTCGGCAATACTCGCATTCGCGACGGGCGATTCGCGGATGCGACGGCGCTCTTCCTGCGCACGGCGACGGCTTCCACGATCGAGGAGTTTCTCACCCTGCCCGCGTATCCCATGCTCGAGGTCGATGCACCGGCCGTCGTGATCGCCGTGTGAGACTGCGGAAGCGCGACGAACGGGCGCAGCGCGAGCGATCAGGGCGCTCGGCGCTCGAAGCGTATGCCGCGCATGCGGCTCGCGCTCACGGAGAAGCCGGTCACGCGGCCGGATGCGTCGCGAGTGAAGTGCACGAGTCCGCTCCCCGCAGTGAAGGTGTCGGTCATTGCCGGCTCGAGCGGGCCGGAGATGTCCACGATCTCCGGCGCTCCCTTGTTCAGCACGAGATGGCCGTTCTCGATCGTGACCGGCCACGTCGCGTCGAGCTCGGGGCTGTAGTAGCTGCCGGTGAGTCCACGCAGCTCCTCCACGCCCGGTGACGCGGGCTGGAATCGCGCCGCCTCATCGCGCAGCTCCGACCCGACACGCACCCGCACCGTGCGCGCCGGAGCATCGCCCTCCGCGATGAACTCCACGGTCACCGGGAGCGAGGTGGCCGCATACGTCGCAGGCCCCGTCGGCTTGAGTGGAAACGAGCGGCCGACGAGTCCCAGCGTGAGCGAATCGCCCTTCGCGGCGATGGTCACCACTTCATCCGTCCCCGACGCATAGTAGCTGCCGACCAGTCGACTCGCCGACAGGGAGTTCGATGCATGCGCTGACGACGCGGCGTCGCGCTGCTGCGTCGCAATTGCCTTCTGTGGAAAGCTCTTCGCGAGTACCACGTCGCTCACCTGGTCCGCGAGCTCTGTGGGTGAGATGCCATCCGAGTTGCAGAGGACCATCACGGACGTGTGCTGGTCGGGAAAGCGCGCGTACGCCGCATGGTACCCGATCCAGTCGCCGCCGTGCTGCACGCGTCTCAGTCCGCGATAGTGATCGATCTCCAGTCCCCGGGCGTAGTCGATGCTGTCGCCATTGGCGAGTGTTCCGCGCGTCTGCAGCTCCCGCACCATCGCCGCGCCGCCGACGCGTGGATGATAGAAGTTCTCATCCCATGCGAGCGCATCGCGGATGGAGAGCTGCACGGCACCGTCGCCCGTCTGCTCCCAGTTCGACATGCTGTTCCGGAATCCACCGCTGTCGTCGGGAGCGTACCCAAGCGCGCGATTCGGAATGAGCATCGCGGCATGGTTCCGATAGCGGGTGCTCGTCATGCCGAGGGGAATGAAGATGCGCTTGCGTGCGAAGTCGGCGAGTGGCATCCCGGTCACCCGTCCGACGATGATCGACAGCAGGAAGTAGCCGGTGTTCGAGTACTCGTACTTCGAGCCCGTCGGAAAATTCAGCTGTTGCTGTCGCACGATGCTGGCGAGCGCCTGCGAATCGGTGGTGGCCTCCTCGAGCGTGTGTCCGGCAAGTGTGAGCAGGCCGGTGTAGTCGCGAAGCCCGCTGGTGTGGTGCATGAGGTTGTCGATCGTGATCGGCGCGCCGTAGTCCGGCATCTCGGGGATGTATTTGCGGATGTCGTCGGAGTAGCCGAGCCTGTGCTCGGCGACGAGGAGCGCGATGCTGGCGGCCGCGAACTGCTTGGACGTCGAGCCGATGTCGAAGAGCGACCTGGTGGTGATGGGCACGTTTCGCTCGAGATCGGCCCACCCGTAGCCTCGGCCGTAGGCGAGTGTGCCGTGGCGAAAGACGCCGAGGGCGCAGCCGGGGACGTGTGGTTTGTCGTACGTCGTGAAGATGGCGTCGAGGCGGGCGCGATCGGGGCCGCGCATCGATTGTGGGGTGCGAGCGGCGGTCGACTGGGCAGCGACGGGTGCCGGGAGGAGAAGCGCGGCGACGAGCGCGCGGATCGCGCGAGGCAAGTGCATGCGGTGGGGCTCCGGGTGAAGAGCCGGACCGGCGCGCTGTCGCGGCGGACCAGGCGATGCTGGCATACTATATCG
>DATGDQ010000408.1:0-2278 GCA_035310785.1 Gemmatimonadaceae bacterium
CCGCTACGGATTCGGACTCGGACTGCCGGCCTTTCGTGAGGCGGTGTCGCGCTGGATGCAGCGACGCTTCGGACTCACGTTCGATCCGATGAAGGAGGTCGTACCGCTCATCGGCTCGAAGGAGGGAATCGCGCATCTCGCGCTGGCGTACGTCGGCGCGGGAGACGTCGCGCTCATTCCCGAGCCCGGATACCTCGCCTATCTGGGCGGGTCGCTGCTCTCCGAGGGCGAGGTCCACACGGTCGCGCTTCGTCCGCGCACCAATTTCCTGCTCGAGCTCGATGACGTTCCGACGGACGTGCTTCGCCGCACGCGACTCGTCTATCTCAACTATCCCAACAATCCCACGGCGGCGATCGCCCCGCGCGACTACCTCGAGCGCACGGTGAAGCGCTGTCGCGAGTACGACATCCTGCTCGTCTACGACAATGCGTATTCCGAGATGGCCTTCGACGGCTACGTGCCGCCGAGCATCTTCGAGATCGCGGGCGCTCGCGACGTCGCGATCGAGTTTCACTCGCTGTCGAAGACGTACAACATGACGGGCTGGCGCTGCGGATGGGCCGTGGGGAGCCCCGAGATCGTGGGGACGCTTGCGAAGGTGAAGTCGTTCATCGACACGGGCCAGTTCATGGCCGTTCAGGCTGCCGGCGTTGCCGCCCTCGACGCGTGGGAGCGTTTTCTGCCGGGAAATCTCCGGATCTTTGCGGAGCGCCGCGACGCCGCCGTGGCCGCCTTCAACGAAGCGGGCTTCTCGTGCGTAGCACCCAAGGCGACGATGTACCTGTGGCTGCCGCTCCCCGAGGGGCTTCCGAGCGCGGTGTTCGCCGAGCGTCTTCTCACCGAGGAAGGAGTCGTGGTACTGCCTGGTTCGGCACTCGGCGCGGGGGGAGAAGGGTTCTTCCGCATTTCATTCATCGCGCCGCCTGAGCGCATTGCGGAAGCAGCGGGTCGCGCCGGTCGCGTTCTCAGCGGGCTGCTCGCCACCGCGAAGTGAGCACGTCGTGAAGAAGCGCGAGCGCCGGCTGGACGGATCTCTCCTCGTCTCCATCGCCCTCCACATCGTGGTGGGCGCGGCGCTCGTGCTCGTGCTCTCGATTCCGAATCCGATCAAGCAGTGGCTCACGATGGAGCACGGCGAGCAGCCCACGGTCGAGCACATCACGTACGTCGCCACGCCCTCCTCCGGGAGGGCAACGGCGCGAAGTGGTGGCGACAATGTGCCCGTGCGCGGCAAGCGGCGCACGCAACCTCCGCTCATCGCGCCGACCACGATTCCGACCACGGTGCCTCCCGCGCCCGTGAGCACGGAGCCGCCATCCGGTGCCGGCCCCGTCGTCGGAGCAGGTGGGGCAGGGGCGGGTGTCACGCCGTCATACGGCGATCCGCGCGTGTGGGCTCCGACCGGACCCACGTACTATGCGCCGAAGACGCAGGCCGAGCGCCTCGACAGCGCGATCTCGACGCGCGTCTTCGCCCACAACGATTCGATGGCACTCTACAACAGCGGCAAACAGCCCGGAGATTGGACCTTCGAGAAGAACGGTCAGAAGTATGGAATGGATCAGCAGAAGATCTATCTGGGCAAGCTCGCCCTTCCCACGGCGCTTCTCGCGCTGCTACCGCTGAACGTTCAGGGCAATCCGGCGCGGTATCAGAACGACCGGATGAAGGAGAGCCAGCGGCAGGAGATCTTCCTGAACGCGCAGCGCGCGATGGATAACGACGAGTTCAAGGACGCGGTCAAGCACATTCGCGAGCGGAAGGATCGTGAGCACAAGGCGGAGCTGGCCGCGAAGCACGCGCAGCAGCAGGCGCAGCAACAAGCGCAGCAGGATCAACAGCAGCCGGCGAACAATCCATCTTCGCCTCCCGCTCCTGCGCCGCCGCCGCCGCCCCCCCAGGAGCCGGCTCAGATTCCCTAGCCGGCTACTCGGCCAGCGCGAGCTCCTCGTGCTGATGCACTTCCTGGAACGGACGGAAGATGCCGCAGACCTTGCCGATGATCGCGAAATCATCGCCAGCTCTGACGATGATCTCCTGCTCCGCGGGATTCGCCGGCACGAGCACGACTTCGCCGTCGCGATGCGTGTACGTCTTGATCGTCGCGTCTTCGCCGAGGCGCGCCGCGATGATCATCCCCTCCTCGACATCGGTACCGGGCTGAATCATCACGAAGTCGCCGTCGAAGATCCCGCGACCGATCATGCTGTCACCCTGGATCTTGAGCCAGAACACATCTTCCGACGGAAGAAAGCGGCGATCGACCGTGATGTAT
>DATGDQ010000409.1:0-2215 GCA_035310785.1 Gemmatimonadaceae bacterium
TACATGGTGGACTGGATCGCTGGACACAGCGACCGCTTCAAGGCGCTCATCAGCCACGCGGGTCCGTTCAATCTCGAAAACATGTACGGCGCCACGGAGGAGCTCTGGTTCCCCACCTGGGAATACGGCGGCCCGTACTGGGACTCGACGGCCATGGCACAGAACTATCGGAAGTGGTCTCCTCACCTGTATGCGAAGAATTTCAAGACGCCCACTCTCGTCACGGGTGGAGAGCTCGACTATCGCGTGCCCTACACCGAAGATCTCTCGTTCTTCAGCGCGCTTCAGCGGCAGGGCGTTCCGTCGCGGCTCGTCATCTTTCCGGATGAGGGACACTGGGTGCAGAAGCCGCAGAATCAGAAGCTCTGGTGGAGCGAAGTGCAGGGATGGCTCGGCAAGTATCTGCAGCCCGCGACCATGTAGCTGACGCGGAAATTCAGCGCACTTGCGCGGCCGTACCCCGACCTTAACTATCAGGCGTCGAGCCGGCGCGAGCCGCACTGCTCGTTTCTCGCAGCTTCGTGGGAGGAAATTGATGCGCATTTCCCTGTGTGCTACGGCGCTGGTGCTTTGTGCGTGCGCATCCGGTGGAAGCAACGGCTCGGGCAACAACTCCACGAACGATACTCCGCTTCGCCAGGAGCAAGTCGAGATCACGCGCGTCGAAACGCCCGGTGGAATCATTCAGATCGATTGGCATCGGGAGCGCACGTACGACGAAACGAAGCTTCTCGTTGGAGTGGACAAGGCGTGGGCGGCGGTGCCCACCGTGTTCGGCGAGCTCGGGATCGATCCCAACATCATCGATACCAGGCAGCACGTGTTCGGGAACGCGGGCACGGTTTTCCGCGGCAAGTTGGGTAATCAGCGGCTGTCTCACTACTTCGACTGTGGCACGACCACCGGTATCTCCAATGCGGATCAATACGACGTCCGCGTTCGGGTGGTGACTCAGATCATCCCCGCGGAGGCCGGGCTCTCGGCGCTGCGGTCGCAGATCGAGGCGACGGGACATGCCATTGCCACCTCGGGACAGATCGTGCGGTGCGCCAGTACGGGGGCACTCGAGGAGCGCATCGCGCACATGGTGGCCGATCAGGCGATGCGCGCGTCGAAATAGGTTCTTGCCGCAGCAGCGAACCCGGATGGAGGTGTTCATGCGCATCACATCATCGATCGCCATCCTGGCGAGCTGCATCACGGTCGCCGCGGGCGCCCAGACGTCGGCTTCCCCGCCCAAGACGTCCGAGGAGCCAGAGGTCACGCGCATCAACATCGAGAACTCGGCCGTCGACATCGCGTGGACGCGAGATCAGCACGTGTCCGAGCGTACGCTGGAGGTGCCGTCGAACCGTGCGTGGTCCGCGTATGCGGCGACGTTCGCGGATCTGGGACTCGATCCCAACATCATCGACTCCGATCAGATGATCTTCGGGAGCGCGGCGTCGCATCGCCACACGCTGGCGAAGAAGCGGCTGTCGCACTTCTTCGACTGCGGGAACATGCTCGGCGTGTCCACCGCCGACAGCTACGAGGTGTGGGTGCGCATCATCTCGCAGATCGTGCCGATCGACGGGAGCTTGTCCACGGTGCGAACGCAGGTGGAGGCGACGGCGCGCGCAAGCGACTTGCCCGGGGGCTCGGTTCGCTGCTCCAGCAATGGCCTTCTCGAATCGAAGATCGCGTCACTCCTGATGGAGGAGGCCGCGAAGCTGGGAAAGTGAGCGTCGACGAGTCGCGCGCTCAGTCAGCGCGGAAGCGCAGCATCATCTCTCCGATCTGAATCATGTCGCCGTCATCGAGCAGGCGCGTGCGAGCGGAGGCGTCGAGCTCCTGACCGTTCACGAGCGTGGGGTTGTTCGGTGACAGGTTGGTGATGCGCCACCGCCCATCCGCGTACTGCATGCGCGCGTGAGTCCGACTGATCGTATCCGCCGGGAGCTTGATGTGCCGGTGACGGGGACCTTCGGCGGCCCCGATCGTGATGTCCGCGGGCTCGCCCTTCACGCGCATGAAGCGAATCGCCTCGCCCACGTTACTGCCCACTTCCACTTCCAGATGACCGGGGAGGACGACGACGGACTCTCTCGAGTTTGCCGGAATCACCTCGCGATCGCGCCAGTCGCGTGCAGGTGTCACGATCATCGGCGGGAGCGCGCCATGGCGATGACGACGCGCCGCACGCTTGCGCGCGAGGAATACACCACTCGCCCCG
>DATGDQ010000410.1:0-10555 GCA_035310785.1 Gemmatimonadaceae bacterium
CGCTCTGGTCCGTGGTGTACGTCTGGTTGCCGGAGAAATACGCCTCTTCCGACGTGGCCATGTTGCGGAGATCCGACTTCTCGGAAGCCAGATACGCCTTCTCCTTCGTGCTCGCGAACTTCGGGATCGCGATCGCGGCCAGAATGCCGATGATCACGACGACGATCAGAAGCTCGATCAGGGTAAAGCCCTTGCGCATGCGCGACATGTAGATCTCCTGTACTGGGTTATGCGGTCATTATGCCCCACTGCGGGGAGGGGTACCGCTTGCTTCACGGCGGCTACTAAGGCACGCCTGGTGCCGCGCGCTCGGGTTACGCTAAGCTATTACAGTATATCGACTTATAACGCCTGCAGTGTTCGAGTTGGCGTCGTTTTTCATGGCATTTTGCCGATCGCCCTTGCAGATTCCGGCAAGTATGTGCTCCCAAATCCGCCGCTCGCGATCACCGGGCTCCTGCGGCGTATCCCAGCACTGCAAAGAAATGACACACACTCCCGGCAGCCACGAACAGGTGCCAGATGGCGTGTCCGTACGTGATCCGCCTGTCCGTGGCGTAGAAGACCACGCCGCCTGTGTAGCAGACCCCTCCCACGATCAGCCAGACGAGCCCCATCGGAGCCACGTACTCCATCAGCGGCTTGATCGCCACGATCGCCATCCACCCCATCGCCACGTAGATCGCCGTAGACAGCTTTTCGTAACGGAAGCCCACCGTTGCCTTCATGAGCACTCCCGCCACCGCCAGCACCCACGACACCACCAGGAGCGACCATCCCCACGGGCCACGGAGGGCGCCGAGCGCGAACGGCGTGTACGTACCGGCGATGAGCAGGTAGATCGCGCCGTGATCGAGCACTCTGAACAGCCGCTTCGTGCGGCCCCGCGGGAACGAGTGGTACAGAGTGCTCGCGGTGTAGAGCAAACACAGCGTGATGCCGAAGATGGCCGCGCCGGTGATGCGTGCACCATCATGACTCCGCGCCGCGGACCATATCAGCACCGGAAGTGCAATCAGGCTCGCCAGAAGTCCCGCGCCATGCGTGATCGCGTTGGCGATCTCCTCGCCCAACGACGGGTGGTGCTCCGACATTTCCTCTCCTCTACATTGATTCGCTGTCGCAAGCTAAGCACACCCCCACATCTCGAAGATGACCCGACGCCTTCTTCTCCTCTCGAGCGCTCGCGATGGCAACGGAGTCTTTCTCCTCCATGCCTCCACCGCCGTCCGAACCTTGCTCGGCTCAGCAATCCACTCGGTGCTGCTCATCCCCTACGCGGGTGTCACCATCACCCCGGAGCGATACGCCGAGCGAGCGGCGGTGCCGTTCGGGAAGCTGGGCTATGAGCTCAGATCGATCACCGAGGCGCGCGATCCGGCAGAGGCGGTGGAGAGCGCGCAGGCGATCGTCGTGGGAGGCGGGAACACCTTTCGGCTCCTCGCGACACTCTACGACCGCGAGCTGCTCGAGCTCATCCGCGCGCGCGTGCACGCGGGCGTGCCCTACATTGGCTGGAGCGCGGGCGCCGTGATCACCGCGCCGACGATGGGCACCACCAACGACATGCCAATCGTCGAGCCCAGGTCTCTGCGCGCGCTCGACCTGGTCCCGTTTCAGATCAACGCCCACTACACCGACTATCATCCGCCCGGCCACCAGGGAGAGACGCGAGCGGAGCGGCTCGAGGAGTACATCGAGGCGAATCGTGGTGTGCGCGTGATCGGACTTCGCGAGGGCTGCTCGCTTCGCATCACGGACGACGAGATCACGCTGAGCGGTCTGGGCACGGCGCCGGTCTTTTCGTACGGCGAGCCGCGCGGAGAGTATTCGGCGGGCGACGACATCTCGTTTCTGCTGCGCGCCTGATGCCGGGCCACGACCTGGGTCCTTGTGACGACTGTCACGGCGCCTGCTCAGGCAGCCTGCTTTCTTGTAAGTCGGGGATATGTTAGCGTTCCTACTTCTCTCGAGTTCAGGAGCCACATGATGCCACGCGTGCCCGTCTACCTTCTTCTGGGCCTCACGCTCGTCGCCTGCGAAAAGATCGGCTCCGGGGGCAAGACGTCGGGCGCCTCTGCCGCCGACTCCGTCGCGGTGTTGAATACGCAGCTCTCGCAGGCGCGCGCGGTTTCAGCGCAGCAGGACTCGCTGATGCAGGGCTTCCAGCAGACCACACAGCTCCTGGCCGACATGGACAAGGAGCTGTCGAAGGTGAAGGGGCTGCAGTCGCACGTGCCGCTGAACGTGAAGGGTGAGAACAACGGCGACACGCAAGCCGCGTATCGCGCGAGCCTCCTCGGCAAGGTGCAGGAAGTGACGACGCTGCTCAACAAGAGCCGCGCGCGCGTCGCAGCCATGACGGAGAAGAACAAGGCGCTGGGCACTCAGGTCACCGACTACCAGTCGACGATCGCGAACCTGCAGACGATGCTCGAGCAGAACAAGGCGGACATCGCCGCGCTCAACCTGCGCGTCGATTCGCTCACGACCGCGAACACCACGCTCGCTTCGGCCAACGCCGCGATTGCGGACACCGTCACCGACCTGCGCAAGGCCGCGAACACGGTGTACTACATCGTCGGCACGAAGAACGATCTCAAGGCCAAGGGAATCATCGTCGAGGAGGGCTCGAAGTTTCTCTTCCTGGGCCACAAGGCGCTGGTGCCCGCGCGCAAGCTCGATCCCTCGGAGTTCACGGCGATCAACAAGTGGGACGATACGCCGATCACACTCCACATCACGAACAAGCCGTTCAAGGTGGTCTCGCGTCAGGATCCCTCGCTCATCGAGCAGGCGCAGGGAGCGGACGGCAAGCCCACGGGTGATCTGCACATCACGCAGCCCGCCCAGTTCTGGGGGCCGTCGAAGTATCTGATCATCGTCGAAGGGGCGTAACGCTGCAGTAGCGCGCGCGGCGATCGGCCGCGCGCGAGGTCAGTCCCCGCGTGGAGCGTGCACGAGCGAGCTCGGTTCCTCCGGGTCGCGCTTCGCACGCTTTTCCGCGTACATGAGCGTGTCCGCCCGCGCGAGCAGATCATCGAGCGCGGTGGGGAAGTCCGGATCGTAGTACGCGACTCCCATGCTCACGGACAGCGTGTACGAACGATTCGGCCGCCGATTCCGGATGGCAATGTTCTCGTGCACGCGCTCCTGCCACGTGTCTTCGAGCTGACCCGCTGCATTGTCCATCGCCAGCACCACGAACTCGTCGCCGCCGATTCTCGCGATGATGTCAGACTCGCGGAACGTCTCCTTCAGCATCTCCGCCGCTTCCACGAGCGCCTGATCGCCGTGGCGATGGCCCATCGTATCATTGATGCGTTTCAGCCCATCCAGATCGACGAAGATGTGCGACACGCGCTTGCGAAGCCGGTCGGCCATCTTCAGATGCTGGCGGGCGAGCGTGAGAAATCCGCGCCGGTTGTAGAGCCCCGTGAGGTCGTCGATCAGCGACATCGCATGAAGCGCCATCTGCAGCTGGTGTCGCTCGATGGCGTAGCGAATCGCTCGCGTGAGCAGGTTCCCGTCGATCTGACCCTTCACGAGCGAGTCCTGCGCGCCGGCCTTGAGTGCGCGCACGGCGAGCGTCTCATCCTCCATGCTCGTGAGCACGATGATCGGTACATCCGGCGCGTGCTCGTGCATGCGCCAGAGTGGCTCGAGCGGATGCGTATGGGCGACCGCGAGATCGAGGAGGATGGCATCGAAGCGAAGGTCGCTCAGCCGGCGCACGGCCGCGCCGACATCGAGGACGTGCGTGAGCTCCACATGGCTCGCGCCAGGTACGGCGACGACACCCTGCAACCGGCGCACATCGCGCTCGGTAGGTGTGATCAGAAGGACCTTGATCGGACTACTCGTCATCCCTACGTGCCCGCATGAGAACCGATCCGATCGAGGAGTGACTCCGGGCATTCATGAGCCCGGAGCATTGTACTCTCACTCGGTGCGGTCGGTTCCCACCGTCGTGAGTCCGTATTCGCGCATCTTGCGCGCGAGTGTCGGTCGCGAGATCCCGAGAATTCGCGAAGCTGCACTGCGATTGCCACGAGTGATCTCGAGCGTTGCCGATACTGCCTCCTTTTCGATCATGTCGAGCGACTTGCCTTCCGGCGGAATCTGGATCTCGCGCGTCGCGCCGTCCGTGCGGGCAGCCGAGTGCACGCGTCGCTGCTGGATCATGAGATGCGAGGCGCTGATCACTTCGCCCTCGCACAGGATCGCCGCATGTTCGATCACGTTCTTGAGCTCTCGAATGTTGCCGGGCCAATTGTGAGCGCGCAGGGCGGCCACGGCGCTGGCATCGAGCGTCTTCGGATCGAGCCCCTGCTGGCGTGCAAGCTCCTTGAGAAAATAATTGCCGAGAAGCTCGACGTCACCCTCGCGTTCGCGAAGCGGCGGGAGCGCAACCCGAAATACGTTCAACCGGTAATAGAGGTCTTCGCGAAATTCGAGCCGCGCCACGGCGTCGTGCAACGAGGTATTCGCAGCCGCGATGATGCGGCAGGTGATCTCCACCTCCTGCAGCCCGCCGAGCCGGCGTACGCGCCGCTCTTCCAGCGCGCGGAGGAGCTTGGGCTGCAGTCGCGGAGGCATCTCGCCGATCTCATCGAGAAAGAGCGTACCCTGGCCGGCGAGCTCCATGAGCCCGCGCTTCTGCGAGCGCGCATCCGTGAAGGCACCGCGCTCGTGGCCGAACAGCTCGGACTCGAGCAGCGTCTCCGGAATCGCCGCGCAATTGACCGCGACGAACGGCTCACCGTGCGCTGGTCCGGAATAGTGAATGCCGCGCGCGACCAGCTCCTTGCCGGTGCCGGTCTCGCCGACAATGAGGACGGTGGTCATCCGGCTGGCGGCGACCTTGCGCGCGCGGTCGAGGGCGTCGCGCAGTGCTTCGCTCTCGCCAACGATGCTCTCCAGCCCGAATTCGGCGCCGGGAGCGGCTTTTGGGTCCTCCAGCGACATCTCGGACGGGGCGCGCTGATAGCTCGTGACGGCGGGGTTGACCGTCCGGCGGGCCTGCGAATGTTGAGACATAGGAGGGCGAGGACTGCGCAGCATGGGTTGGCGCCGTAGACAGGCGCATGGATCGCGGACAGGATTCCCTCAAGCAACGCCTGTGCCCGCTGTAACCCATTGTTACACAATGTGTTCTATTTTCGCCCAGTCCCCGCGTTCCCCGTTTCGCACAACATTTCGTTGCAGAACGGAAACTTTGTTGCGAGAAATCCGACCGACGCCGACGTGCCTCAGATCACGATTTCGTGGTCTCCGCGAGGGCGTGCGCGTACACGATTCGTGATAGATCCGCGATGAGCTTCTGGGCGGTGGGCTCGTCTGGAATGCCCTTCGTGAGCACCACGAGCACATACGGGGGCCCGTCTTTCGGATAGACGATGGCCGCATCGTGCGTGATACCGGTGATCCAGCCCGTCTTGTGCGCCACCCGCGTTCCCGCCGGAAGCTCGGCCGGAATGCCGGTGTTGAATTCCTGTTCGAGCAGCACATCGCGCATCATCGCACAGCTCTTCGCGGAGGCCGCCTTGTTCTCCTGGATCGCTGCCAGGATGATCGAAAGGTCGCGAGCGGTGGTGGTGTTGTTGAGCCCTGCATCGAAGGCCTTCTGATCCTCGACTCCTCGCAGCACCCGGATGTTCATGGCGCCGAGCGATCGCATCGTCGACTCCGCGGCCGCGGCGTTCGCGAGGGCGACGAGCGAATTGGTCGCGAGATTGCTCGATCGCGTGATCATGTGCGTGATGAGATCGCGCACGGGCACCCGCGTGCCAACGAGCTTGTACATCCCGCTGTCCGAGTCCACGCCGGCATCGAGCGAATACGGTGTACCGTCCACGATGGAGCCGAACTCGTTGACGAGCAGCAGCGGATAGTCGAGTGACAGGCCGCCCGAATCGACGCGTCGGAAGAGCTGAATCATGATCGGCACCTTCATCGTGCTCGCGGCGTGAAAGCTCTTGTCGGCATTCAGGTAGAGAGAGTCGCCGGTGCCCAGCTTGTGATATGCGAGGCCCACGTCGGCGCCCGGCAGCTCGGCGATGCGCGCCTGGATTTGCGCGGCGAGGGAGTCGCTGGAGGTCGGGGCTGTGATCGCGCCCACATGCGCGGCGATTGCCAGCGCTGCAATGAAAGTGATCATCCCGCGAATATGGACAGCGTCTCACGAGGGCGCCAGCACGTTGCTTTCGGCGCCGTAATTCGTGATGAAGATGCCGGCACTATCGAGGGCCGACGCATATCTGCCGCTCCCAATCCGATGCCGGACCACCCGTTGATGGCCCCGAACTCGAGTGCACCACAGGAGCTGCAGCAGCAACGCCAACGGTTGCGCTTCAGTGATTTCAAGTTCCATCGAACGCCGGGAGGGCGCTGTACGGCCGAAGTTGAGCTCGAATGGATTGAAGGGATCAAGGTGCGCGGATCTGCTTCTGGACAATCGAGCCCCACGGTAGATTTGCGCGTGGCAGCCGAAGCGGCACTTCGCGCGATCGAGCGCTTCTCGGACAACGTGCTCCAGTTCGACCTCGCCGGCGTCAAGGCCATACGCGCATTCGACGCCAACGTCGTCATCGTCTCGATTACCAATCGCGCGGAAGGCCCGCCCAAGCTCCTTGGCTCGTGTCTGGTTGAAGAAGATCAGGTGCGGGGCGCCGTGATTGCGGTGCTCGGAGCGACCAACCGAGTACTCGGCAATTTCATCGCGATGCGCTGAGGGCACTCGCCTCTCGCATCTTCACGGAGCGACAATGATCCTATCTCCAGCTGTGCAGATGCTCGGCCGAGCCGCGCGAGGATGTCGGTGAGGGCGAGGGTAGTCGCTGTGACGCTCGCGGTGTTGGTTTCCGCGTGTCACGGCGCGAAGCCGAAGCAGGCGCCGACGCCCGAGATCGCGTCACCGGGCGCGATCGACACCACGATATCTCTCGCCAGCATTCCGCTCGACAGCGGGCTACCCGACTCGGTGCACGTTCCGCAGCCCGACGTCACGCACGAGGCGGTCAAGATCTTCGGCGATTCGCTCGCCACCGCACCCCCGGTCACGGCCGAACCCACCTGGGACATTGACGTGCGCTCGTTCGAGACGCACAACCGTGTCGTCTACTTCGTCGGGCGATTCACCGGACCATCGAGCGATCGCTTCGCAGAGGAGCTCGCACGCGGCGGCCGCTACGAGCCGATCATTCGCCGCAAGTTGCACGCGGCGGGCATGCCGGAAGACATGACGTATCTCGCCCTCATCGAGAGCGGGTACAATCCGCACGCGTACTCGAGCGCGGCGGCCGTCGGCCTCTGGCAATTCATGGCGAGCACCGCGCGAGGCACCGGACTCCGTGTGGACTGGTGGATCGACGAGCGTCGCGATCCGGTTCGCTCTACCGATGGTGCGATCAAGTTTCTCGGTTGGCTCAAGGAGCAATTCGGTTCGTACTATCTCGCCGCTGCGGCGTACAACGGGGGAGCCGGCCGTGTCTCGCGCGGGCTCAAGCGCTACGCGGACGAAGTGGAGGGGGAGAGCGGGGACAGCGCGTTCTTCTCGATGGCAGCGGCAGGGAATTACCTTCGCTCGGAGACGCGCGACTACGTGCCGAAGCTGATCGCGGCGGCGCTCGTGGCGAAGGAGCCCGCGCGATACGGGCTCAAGGTGAGCTATCTTCCGGAGTTCGACTACGACACCGTGGAGGTCGGCCCCGAGACGCCGCTTACGGCAGTCGCGAAGGCCGCCAGCGCATCGCTCGAGGACATTCAGGATCTCAATCCCGAAGTCCTGCGAGGAGTGACGCCGCCCGACCAGAGATTCATCGTGCGCGTGCCGAAAGGACGTGCCGATGGTTTCGACAGTGCATACGCGCAGCTTCCGGCGAGCGATCGTGTGGCGTTCACGAAGTCCTCCGTCAGGAAGGGGGAGACGCTCACGAGCATCGCCCAGCGAGCGGGCGTGCCGGCGCGCTCGCTCACGTGGTACAACCGGAATCTCAAGCCTACGAAGCGCGGGCGCCTCCCGCAGGGACAAGTTGTTCTCATTCCCTCGTCGGCCGTCGTGGCAGGCGCGCTCGACATCCCGGATCCCTCGGTGGAGAAGTGGGGCTCGTCCCGGCGCGGGTCGACGCTCACGCACGTCGTCGTGCGGGGCGAAACCCTCGGACACATCGCCCTGCGATACGGGACGACGGTCACCGCGCTCAAGCGACTCAACGGCATGAGCGGGAGCCTGCTGGTTCCCGGGCAGGTGCTGATCGTCAAGACGGGCCACGCGCGAGCCGCACACCGAAGAAGCAAGGCCGCGGGCTGAGAGTCGAAAGGATCACAATGAAAAGGGCTCGCCGGCGACCGCGCCGGCGAGCCCTTGTGATTCGTGCAATGCCAACGGATCACTCCACCGTGCCCTTCCCCGTGTAGCCGCGCGTGACTGCCGCCTCGTACCCATTCCGCGGATCGAGCCCCAGCGCGCGGAGGCTCTCCACCGCAACGGGGCCGCGGTTGTAGACGAGCAGGGCGAGCTTCACGTCGCCCTTGTACTGGTTGATCAGGTCGTGCAGATAGTGAAAGCCGATCTGCAGATTCGTCTTCCGGTCGTAAAGCTGTTCGCGCGTGATGCCGTGCACGAAGTCCTTCGCGGTTGCGGGCATCACCTGAGCGAGACCGAGCGCGCCAGCGGGGCTCGTCGCGTGCTCGTTGAATTCACTCTCGACCTTCACGAGACGGAAGCCCAGATCCGGCTCGATGCCTTCGGCGAGTGCGACGTCGTAGATGGTGCCGGCGATGTCGGCGCTCACCTTGTACTTCGCGGAATACTCCATCACCGCATTCGCGCGATCGAGCTGCGCTTGTGCGAGCGTGAGCTCACCTCGCGTTGCATCGAGCTGCGCGCGCAATTGACGCACGGCCGAGATGCTGAACGGGAACGCACTCGTGGAGCCTACAGAGGACGCTTCGGCAACGTGGGGACGCTCGCGTGGCAGTATCGCCACGATTGCGAGCAGCCCTGCCACGATCAATGTTTTCCGTATCGTATCAATGCGGCGAAGGCGCTCTCCGCGGTACGCATAGCTCGACTTTACAGCGCTCATTCAGACTCCGTCTGCTTGGGGGACATCAGACGTGCGAACGGGGCCATCTGAGCCCCGGACGACCGTCAGTAAAGCAACGGTCATGCCTCGCTACGCCTGTTCCAACTCCCGGTCATACCTCCAGATTTTTCCTGTAACGATATGTCACTTATCGACATAGCACGATCGATCGCCTTCGCCATGTCGTAAACCGTGACGAGGCTTATGGCTACGGCCGTGATGGCTTCCATCTCCACGCCCGTCTGGGCGTTTGTCCGAGCGGTCGCCTCGCAACGAACGCCCGGAAGGGCGTCGTCCAGCGTCAGCTCTACCTGAATGTCGCTGAGAGGCAGGGAATGACAGAGCGGAATTAAGTCCGCCGTTCGCTTGGCGGCCAGCACTCCGGCCACTTTCGCTACAGATAGTACGTCCCCCTTCGCGAGCGAGTTCCTGCGAATTGCGTCGAGCGTTTCGGCTTTCATGCGGATGCAGCCGGTTGCGCGCGCGTAGCGGGCCGTAACTGGCTTTTCAGACACATCCACCATGCGCGCCTGACCCGTGGAATCTGCATGACTGAGCTCTCCCATGCGCACTAAAGCTCGCTCATGGCACGAATCATTGCACTCGCGATCAGTTGCGGGTTGACGTTTCCGCTCGCCCGGAGCTTCGCACCCTCGACGAGGTCGATGGCCCGGCTCGCGCGCTCTCCGGCCTCCGAGTTGCCCGATCCAGAGGCGTCGCGCACGCGGGCGTGGAGCGCCACGGTGAGTGCGTCGAGCAGCTCGGAGAAGCCTCCACGGGCGCCTGCAGATGAAAGCGCGAAAGCGGCGCGGATACGGTCAGACCGGGATCCCGAGACAGCCTCGAGCATCGATCGAGCGACCTTCATCGCCTCTCCGCTCGCCGTCACTCCGAGCAGCGTTCCAGGCGCCCCGGCGGCGAGCGCGATGCGCTCGCTCTCGGATTGCGGCAGGTCGAGCGCGCCGAGCGCCTTCATCACATGCGGGTCGTGCAGAAACTCGGCGACCGCCGAATTCGGCACGGGAGCCACGCGCACGGTGGTCACGCGCGAGCGAATCGTCGGCAGCAGCGATCCGGGCTCGCTCGACGTGAGAATGATCGTCGTATCGGACGGCGGCTCCTCGAGCAGCTTCAGGAAGGCATTCGCTGCCTGATCAGCGCCTTCCTGCGGCACCATGCGCTCCGCATCTCCAACGATGATCACCTTACGCGTCGAGATACTGGGGCTATACGCCGCGAACTGGACGAGCGCTCGCACGGTAGCCACGAAGATCGCATCACTGCCGCTCGGCGGCGGATACAATCCGAAGTCGGCAACGCGCGCGCCTACGGCTTCCGCCTGATCGTCGAGAATTTCCTGGGCAGTGGGATCGGTGCTGGACAGTCGCGGGCGCGGAAAGAACCAGCGTAGATCCGGATGCACGAGCTCAGCGGAGTAGCGACAGCTCGCGCACCTGCCGCATGGT
>DATGDQ010000411.1:0-5044 GCA_035310785.1 Gemmatimonadaceae bacterium
CTGTTCCTTCCCCCGTATTACACACTCGGTCTGACCAATCCGCTGGACTGGCTCGTGCTCGGGGTATTCCTGATCACCAGCGTCGTGGCCGCTCAGCTCCTGGAACATTCGCAGCAGCGTGCGCGCGAGGCCGATGCCCGCACACGGGAGGTCGAGGGATTCTCGACGCTGGGTGCGGAAACCCTGAACGCAGCGGAGCCCGTCCAGGCGCTCGCCGCGATCGCCGAGGTCATTCGCGCGACGCTCGACGTGGATAGCTGCGACGTCTACGTGCATCGCGGCAAGGACGCGGATCTCGAGCTTCTCGCGCACGCGGCCGCGCCGAAATCCATCAAGTCGCCAGCTGAGGCAGCGCGCGCCGGAGGTCTTCTCGCATGGGTGGGCGGACGGAAGGAGATAGCGGTGGAGCGGACGGACGGCACCGTGAGCGTGGGCGCCGCGCCGGAGGACGGAAGTGCAGCCGCCCGTGGCGACGCTCAACACGGCTGGTCACTCTCGTGGGGAGATCTCGCGGATGCTCGCGCGATCGCGATCCCGCTCACCGTGCGCGGCCGGTCGGTTGGCGTGCTGCGAGTGGCCAAGGAGCCGCACGTCGATCTCGCACCGGGCCAGCGCGACTTTCTGAACGCGCTCTCGTACTACGCTGCGCTGGGCGTCGAGCGCGTGCAGCTCGCGGCGGATGCCTCGCACACGGCCGCGCTGCGCGACCGCGACCGCTTGAAGAACGCCTTGCTCGCCGCGGTCTCGCACGATCTTCGGACACCGCTCACGACCGTGAAGGCCCTCGCGCACACGATCGTCGAACGAGGGGCAACGCCCGGGGATGCGAACGCGATCTCGATCGAGGAAGAGGCGGACCGCCTCACCGCCCTCATCACGGATCTCCTCGACTACTCGCGCCTCACCGGCGGCACACTGGTTCTCACGCCGCAGATCGAAAGTGCGGACGATCTGATCGGCGCTGCACTCGCCAGTGTTCGCGGCATCGTGCAATCGCGCACCGTGCGAGTGACGGAAGATCCCGACTCCGGCATTCCCCTCGGTCGCTTCGATTTCGTGCATTCGGTTCGCGCCGTCGTCAATCTCATCGAGAATGCGGCGAAGTACAGCGCTCCGGATGCGCCCATCGACATCGGCGTGCGACGAGTCGGTGAGCGTCTCGTGATCTCGGTGGCCGATCGCGGCATCGGGGTGCGTGAGGTGGATCGCGAGCAGATCTTCGAGCCGTTCTTCCGGTCGCCGGGCGCGCCACCCACGACACACGGTGCTGGACTCGGCCTCGCCATCTCCCGGGGGCTCGCGCTCGCGCAGGGAGGAGACGTCACCTACGAGGCGCGCCCCGGTGGCGGGAGTGTGTTCTCGTTGATACTGCCGGCGGCGGAGCAACCAACGCTCGCCGAGTAGATACACGGCCGGTAGGGCGTCCTGCGCGCCGGTCGCTCTCCATTTTTTAACGAAGGTTTTACTCCTCGAAGCCGCAACCTTAATGCGGCTTTAACGCCGGCGCCCATAGCCTTACCCCGTCCGCAATCCGCAGGTGGCAGATGGGTGATCTGCTCTACGTAGGGATCGTCGTCGCGTTCTTCGCACTGATGCTCGCGTACATCAGCGGTTGTGTCGCGCTCGGGAAGGAAGAGGCGAGCGACATGGAGCGCCCATGAGCGCCGAAGCCATCGTCGCGGCGCTCGCGAGCGTGGCGCTCTTGGTCTACCTGGCGTACACGCTGCTGTGTCCGGAGAAGTTCTGACATGACAGTGAACGGCTGGCTTCAGATTCTCTTCTACTCGGCGGTGCTTTTCGCCGTGACGAAGCCGATGGGCCTCTATCTGATCAAGGTCTACGATGGCTCGTTGCAGTGGCTCGCCCCCGTGGAGCGTCTCGTCTATCGCGTGTGTGGAGTCGATGCCGAGGAGGATCAACACTGGACCCGCTACGCGGCGGCCGTGCTCCTCTTCAGCGCCATATCGCTGCTCGTGACGTACGTGGCGCTTCGCCTGCAACACGTACTGCCACTGAATCCCGCCCATCGTGACGCGGTGCCGGACCGGCAGGCGTTCGAGACGGCGGCGTCGTTCACGACCAACACGAACTGGCAGTCGTACTCGGGCGAGACGATGATGTCGTACTTCTCGCAGATGACGCAGCTCGCGTTTCACAACTTCGTGTCTGCTGCTGCCGGTATGGCCGCGGCGATCGCGCTTGCGCGTGGAGTGTCACGCCAATCTCCGGGCAGGATCGGCAACTTCTGGGTCGACCTCACGCGGGGGACTCTCTATCTGTTCATCCCGATATCGATCGTGCTGGCGCTCGTGTTCGTCCAGCAGGGAGTCATTCAGAACCTTCATGGCTATGTGACAGCGACGACCGTCGAAGGTACGAGGCAGGTGTTGGCGATGGGACCCGTCGCGAGCCAGGAGGCGATCAAACAGCTCGGCACGAATGGCGGCGGATTCTTCAACGCGAACTCCGCCCATCCGTTCGAGAACCCGACTCCGTGGACGAACTTCCTCCAGATTCTCGCGATTCTCGTCATCCCCGCCGGTCTCGTCTATGCCTATGGCCGGATGGTGAAGAACGTGCGGCATGGATGGGCGATCTGGGCAGCGATGTTCGTGCTCTTCTTCGCAGGTGTCACCGTCGCGTATCGAGCCGAGGCACTCGGGAATCCGATCCACGCGTCGCGAGGAGTCGACATTGCCGCGAGCGCGGCGAATCCCGGCGGGAACATGGAAGGAAAGGAGGTTCGTTTCGGCATCGCGAACTCCGCACTCTACGCCACCATCACCACCGATGCCTCGTGTGGATGCGTGAACAGCATGCACGATTCGTTCACGCCGCTCGGCGGCCTCGTGCCGCTCGCGAACATCCAGCTCGGCGAAATCATCTTCGGCGGAGTGGGAGCCGGGCTCTATGGCATGATCGTGATGGTAGTGCTCACGGTCTTCATCGCCGGCTTGATGGTGGGCCGCACGCCGGAATATCTCGGCAAGAGGATTCGCAGTCGCGAGGTGCGGATGGCGATGCTGTACGTCCTCATCTTCCCTGCATCGATTCTGCTCTTCTCCGCAGCCTCCGTACTGCTGCCGGCGGGACTGAAAGGGCTGAACAATGCGGGGCCGCACGGCTTCGCCGAAATTCTCTATGCATTCTCGTCCACCACCGGGAACAACGGCAGCGCCTTTGCCGGCCTCACGGGCAGCAGCTACTACTACAACACGACGCTCGGTCTGGCGACGCTGATCGGGCGCTTCGCGATGCAGGTGCCGATGTTCGCGCTCGCCGGCTTTCTCGCCGAGCGCAAGCAGGCGCCCGAGACCTCGGGCACCTTCCCGGTCACGACGCCGCTCTTCGTCGTGCTGCTCATTGGTGTGATCCTCATCGTCGGCGCGCTGACCTTCTTCCCGGCGCTCGCCCTGGGCCCGTTGGTCGAGCACTTCCTCATGGGCGCCGGGAAACTCTACTGACCATGACCACGCAAAGAAGACCCTTGTTCGACGCGTCCATTGTTCGCCAGGCGCTCGGTGACGCGGTCGTCAAGCTCGACCCACGGCACATGGTGCGCAATCCCGTGATGTTCGTGGTGTTAGTCGGGAGCGTGCTGACAACGCTGGTCCTCGCGCGCGACCTCGCCGAACATCGCGGTGATTGGGGCTTCACGCTTCAGATCGTGATCTGGCTGTGGTTCACGGTGATCTTTGCGAATTTCGCGGAGGCCATGGCCGAAGGGCGAGGCAAGGCGCAGGCGGCAACGCTTCGCAGAGCTCGCACGGAGACAGTGGCCAGGAAGCTTGCCAACCCCGCGAACAAGAGCTCCACGACCAGAGTTCCGAGTAATGAGCTGCGCAAGGGAGATCTGGTGTTGTGCGAGCCGGGAGATCTGATTCCGGGCGACGGCGAGGTCGTGGAAGGAGTGGCGTCCGTGGATGAATCGGCGATCACGGGCGAGTCGGCTCCGGTGATTCGCGAATCGGGAGGCGACCGGTCCGCGGTCACGGGCGGAACGAAGGTGCTTTCGGACTATCTCGTCATCAGGATCACCGCGAATCCAGGGGAAACGTTTCTCGATCGCATGATCGCGCTCGTGGAAGGCGCCTCGCGGCAGAAGACGCCGAACGAGATCGCGCTCACGATCCTCCTCTCCGGCCTGACCATCATCTTCCTGTTCGCGGTGGCCACGCTGCAACCGTTCGCGATCTACGCCGGCGGCTCCGTGCCCATCCCGATTCTCGTCGCGCTTCTGGTGTGTCTCATTCCGACGACGATCGGCGGTCTTCTCTCGGCGATTGGCATTGCGGGCATGGATCGCATGATTCAGCAGAACGTGATCGCAATGTCGGGGCGCGCCGTCGAAGCAGCCGGAGATGTCAACACCCTGTTGCTCGACAAGACCGGAACGATCACCCTTGGCAATCGGCAGGCAGTGGAATTCCTTCCGGTTGCGGGAGTCACCGTCGAGCGACTCGCCGACCGTGCGCAGCTCGCATCGCTCCCCGACGAGACGCCGGAAGGGCGCAGTGTCGTCGTGCTTGCGAAAGAGAAGTACAATCTGCGCGGCCGCGCGGTGCGTGAGAACGAGCAGCATGAGCCGCTCGAGTTCGTCCCGTTCTCCGCTGCAACACGCATGAGCGGAGTGAACATTGGCGCGCTGCAGCTGCGGAAGGGCGCGGGCGATTCCGTATCGCGATGGGTGACCGAGAACAACGGCACGGTGCCGGCAGATCTGGGCGAGCGCGTGCAGCGAATCGCGAAGCAGGGAGGCACGCCGCTCGTCGTCGCCGAGAGGGAGAACGGCGTCGCGCGCGCGCTCGGGGTGATCTACCTCAAGGATGTCGTCAAAGGCGGAATGCGCGAACGGTTCGATCGGCTGCGCGCCATGGGCATCCGCACGGTGATGATCACGGGAGACAATCCGCTCACCGCGGCATCGATCGCGCAGGAAGCCGGCGTCGATGACTTTCTAGCGGAGGCGAAGCCGGAAGACAAGATGGCGTTGATCAAGCGCGAACAGGCGGGAGGCAGGCTGGTCGCCATGACGGGCGACGGC
>DATGDQ010000412.1:0-2671 GCA_035310785.1 Gemmatimonadaceae bacterium
AGCTCGAAAACGACCTCCTCCACCTGAAAGCGCACCTGCCGCTCGAGCTCCTTGGCGGTGATCGAGCCGCTCTCCACGAGAAGCTCGCCGAGCTTCCGGTGTGCGTGCAGCGAGCGCTGGGCATCGCGGGCGCGCGCGAGATCCGCCTCCGTGATCTTGCCTCCTCGCAGCAGCAGCTCGCCCAGCGGGTGCGGATTGCTGCGAATGGCGGCGAACACCACGGACCCACGATCGAAGTAGACGGTGCCCTGATTGTCGCGGAGCACCGAGGTGACCGTGAGCGCGCCCGTCTTCCGGCTCAGGTCGAGCAGCTGGAACACATCATGGATGCCGAGCTCGCGGAGAGGTCCCTCGATCGCCATTACGCGACCTCCTTGCGGCTGCGGAAGATGCGAAGCAGATCCGCCGCGGTACGCGACTCCCGCCGCGCACGGATCGCGTGCTCGCCATCGGGCTCCAGCTCCACGACGCGCTGCCAAGTCGCGATTGCATCGCGATAGCGGTGCCGATCGGCGAGCAGCTGTCCCTTGAGGAAGAGGGCGAGCACGTGACGCGGATCGAAGCGGAGCACGCGATCGATCGAGATCGCCGCGTCCTCGTGGCGGTCGAGCTCGAGGAGCACCTCGCTCAACGAGAGCAGCGCGTCGATGTTGTACGGATCGCGCCGCAGCAGCTCGACCAGCGGCGGCAGTGCTGCATCGACACGACCGAAGCGCCGGCGCACGTTGGCCAGCGCGAGCATCGCCTCGACGTACGTCGGCACGGCGTCGAGCGCAGCGAGCAGCGACTCCTCCGCCTTCGCCGGCTCTCCGCGCTCGGCGAGCAGTCGCGCGAGCTCGTAATGCACCACCGCGAAGTCGCCATCGAGGTCCAGCGCGTTGCGGTACGCGGCGATCGCCCCGTCGATGTCGCCAGCCGCGCGCGCCACATCGCCGAATTCCTTGAGCACGTCCGCGCGCGCAGGGGCGAGCCGCCGGGCGCTCCGCAGCAGCTCGCGCGCAGCGACCGGATCGCCGGCGCGCGCGCGCGCGGCAGCCGTGAGCAGCAGCACCTCGACCGATGCGCCATCCACGCCGAGCAGCGTCTCTGCCGTGGCGCGTGCTTCGACGACGCGATCGAGCGCGAGCAGCGCCCGTGTCTCGCCCGCGAGCAGTCGGGCATCGGCAGGGGCCGTAACCCGGGCGCTGCGATAACGCTCGAGCGCCTCGCCGAACAATCCCTGGCGCATGAAGATGTCGCCCAGGATCGCGAAGCCCTCCGGTGTGGGCGCTCCGCGCGCAAGCGCACGGTTCGCCTCCACCGCTGCGCGGTCGAGCATTCCCTTCGCGAGATAGTCGTGCGCGAGCACGAAGTGGTGCTCCTCCACGGGCTCGGCGACGGCGGGTGCCGTGGGCTCCGGCTCGGGCGCGGGCGCCACCGGCGCGAGCTCCGTGAACAGCGAATCGAGCACCTCGACGTCGAAGGCGAAACTCTCGATGCTCGCCACCGTGTGCTCGCCGCCGCCCAGCTCCGGTGCGACCGAGAGATCCGGATCCTCGTATTCGACATCGATGGCGAGCTCGAACTTCTGCGGGGTGTAGTAGGGGTCGAGCTCCAGTCCGCGCTTCGTCGCGCGCAGCGCACCCTCGAAGTCGCCGAGGTTCGAGAGCGTGAAGCCAAGGTTGTAGTGTGCCTCCGCGAAGCCGGGACGTGCGTGGATCGCGCGTCCGAATGCGTTGCGCGCATCCTCGAACTTCTTGAGGTCCGCGAGCACGAGTCCGATCCCATTCCATGCCACCGGCTGTTCGGGTTCGGTCGTGAGCACCTGGCGGTAGGCCTCGAGACCGAGCTGCAGACGTTTTCCGCGGAAGAGCAGCAGCGCGAGATTGAGCCACGCTTTCACGAAGTTCGGCTGAGTCGAGAGCGCGCTGCGGAACGACTCGATTGCGGCCTCCGTATCTCCCGCCTGGTACTGCGCGACACCGAGGTTGTTGTGGGCGATGGCGTAGGCGGGATCGAGCGCGAGCGCGCGCCGGTAGCTCTCGATGGCGGCGGCATGCTGTCCCTGCTGATGCAGCGCGACACCGCGCTCGCACCAGAGCTTCGGAGAGTCCTGCTGGGCGAGGAGGATCTGATCGTACAGCTCGATGGCGGCCGTCGCATCCTTCTGAAGGAGATGCACCTCGGCCATCGCCTGTCGCACGAGATTCTCATCTTCGTTGCGCTCGAGCGCGAGCTTGTACTCCTTCAACGCCTCGGCATAGTAGCCCTTCTGACGAAAGGCGAGGCCGAGATTGTAGTGTGCAAGGTGTCCGTCCGTGGAGAGCTCGAGCGCCGAGGAGCGGCGCTCCTGCCGCGCGGGCACGAGCTCGTTGTAGCGCGCGGTGTTGTAGCGGTCGATCGAGAGGTTCGCCTGCGCGCGCGAGAGCGACGGGTTGAGATGGATCGCGCGCTTGGTGGCGACGCGCGCCTCCTCGTGCCGGCCGAGATCGCCGAGGACGAAGCCGAGCAGATAGTGCGCGTCGGCATTCTCCGGCGAGAGCTCGATGGAGCGATGCAGCGCCGTGAGCGCCTGATCGTTGAGGCCGCGATTGTACAGCACCTCGCCAATGTACTGGTGCACGAGCGGGCTCTTCTCATCGAGCGAGAGCGCGCGCTCCAGCCAGCACTGCGCCTTCTCGAGATCCCCGTT
>DATGDQ010000413.1:0-15198 GCA_035310785.1 Gemmatimonadaceae bacterium
TATCGGAGGACGCGCAGCGCGCGAGCGTCATCGAGAGCTGGAGCGCGCTCGACGGCGTGGAGCGATTCGTGTGGAACAAGCTGATCACGGGAGGATTCCGAGTCGGGGTGTCGCACCAGCTCGTCGTGCGCGCGCTCGCGCGGGCGAGCGACATCGATGAGGGCGCGCTCGCGCACCGCCTTACGGGTCACTGGAAGCCGACGGCAGATGCGTATCGAGCGCTGGTCGCGCCCGACACACGGGATTCGGATCGCTCGCGTCCGTATCCGTTCTTTCTCGCCTACGCGCTCGAGGAATCGCTCGAGGATCTCGGAAGCGCGAGCGACTGGCAGCTCGAGTGGAAGTGGGACGGGATTCGCGCGCAGCTCATTCGCCGGGACGGAGCGACCTATCTCTGGTCGCGCGGCGACGAGCTCGTGACCGACCGCTTTCCCGAGATCTCGGCGACAGCCGACTTTCTTCCCGACGGCACCGTCATTGACGGAGAGATCATGCCGTGGGCGAACGGTGCTCCCCTCCCCTTCGCGCAGCTGCAACGACGCATTGGCCGAACGAAGCTCGGCCCCAGGATTCTCGCTGACGTGCCCGTCGTGCTGATCGCCTACGACCTGCTCGAGCTGGAGGGCCGCGACGTGCGGGCCGAGCCACTGTCGTCGCGTCGCGCGCAGCTCGCTGGGCTGATCCGACGAGCGCGGGCCGAGTCCCGACTCCTGCTGTCGCCAATGATCGCGGCGGAGAGCTGGGCGGATGCACGTGAGGCGCACGCTCGCTCGCGCGAGCAGTTGGCCGAGGGGCTGATGCTGAAGCGGCTCGACTCGCCGTACGGTGTGGGGCGACGCAAGGGTGGATGGTGGAAGTGGAAGGTGCAGCCGTTCAGCGTCGACGCGGTGATGGTGTACGCGCAGGCCGGTCATGGCCGGCGCGCGTCGCTCCACACCGACTATACGTTCGCGGTGTGGCGCGATGGCGCGCTCGTGCCCATCGCGAAGGCGTACTCGGGACTCACGGATGTCGAAATCCGGGAGCTCGATGGCTGGATTCGGCGCAATACGATCGAGAAGTTCGGGCCGGTGCGTCACGTGCAACCCGTGCACGTATTCGAGCTCGCCTTCGAGGGGATCCAGGCGTCGCCGCGGCACAAGTCCGGAATCGCCGTGCGCTTCCCGAGAATTCTGCGGTGGCGGAAGGACAAGCCCGTGTCGGAGGCGGATACGCTGGACACACTGCACACGCTCCTCAAGGAGCGGTCGTGACGGCGATCGCCGAACGGGTGCCCACCGCGTCACGCGATGTCCAGGAGGTCGATCTCGAAGCAGCGGAGCGGTGGTTTGCCGCTCGCGGTTGGCGCCCGTTCGACTTTCAGCGCGAGGTGTGGAGCGCATACCGCAGCGGCGAGAGCGGATTGATTCACGCCGCTACCGGCACGGGCAAGACGCTAGCGGCGTGGTGGGGACCGCTGCTCGAATGGCTCGAGGAGACTCGCGGCGAAAGCACGACCCGATCGAGAAAGGTGCGCCGCAGCGCCGCGCCGCCGCTCCGCGTGCTCTGGATCACGCCGCTGCGCGCGCTCGCGGCGGATACGGTCGAATCGCTCGCCGCGCCGTTGCGCGATCTCGAACTACCGTGGACGCTCGAGGCGCGCACCGGCGATACCCCTGCCGCGCTGCGTGCGCGTCAGCGCAAGCGTCTGCCGACGGCAATCGTCACCACGCCCGAGAGTCTCTCGCTCTTGCTCACGCGTGAGGACGTCGGAGAGATCCTCGCGACTCTGCGCGCGGTGGTCGTGGACGAGTGGCACGAGCTACTCGGAACGAAGCGCGGCGTGCAGGTCGAGCTCGCGCTGGCGCGCGTGCGCTCGCTCGCCCCGCACGCACGCGTGTGGGGACTCTCCGCCACGATCGGCAATCTCGAGCAGGCGCGCGACTCGCTCCTGGGCGCGCGGCGCGCGCACGCACGATCTCGCATCGTGCGCGGCGTCGAGCCGAAGCAGGTGATCGTCGACTCGCTCGTTCCACCGGTGATCGAGCGCTTTCCCTGGGCCGGACATCTCGGCACGCAAATGGTGTCGCAGGTGGTCGAGCAGATCGAGGAGGGCGAGAGTGCGATCGTCTTCACGAACACGCGCTCGCAAACCGAGATCTGGTATCAGGCGATCCTCGCGGCGCGCCCCGAGTGGGCGGGCACCATCGCGCTTCACCACGGCTCGCTCGATCGTCGCAGGCGCGATTGGGTGGAGGAGGGGCTTCGCCGAGGAACGCTTCGCTGCGTCGTCGCCACCTCATCGCTCGATCTCGGGGTCGACTTCTCGCCCGTCGATCGCGTGCTGCAGATCGGCAGCCCGAAGGGGATTGCCCGCCTTCTGCAGCGTGCGGGACGGAGTGGCCATCGGCCCGGTGCCATCAGCCGCATCACGTGTGTGCCGACGAACACGCTCGAGTTGATCGAGGTGGCTGCCGCGCGCGATGGCATGCGATCCGGCGCGATCGAGGCCAGACAGCCGGTTGAGCGCCCGCTCGATGTGCTCGCCCAGCACGTGGTGACCGTCGCGCTCGGAGGTGGGTTCGAGCCTTCCGAGCTGCTCGCGGAAGTGCGGGCAACGCGATCCTTCGCGGGGCTCACGGATGAGGAGTGGGAATGGACGCTCGGTTTCCTCGGCACGGGCGGGGCGGCGCTGACGGCGTATCCGGAGTACGCGCGCATCATTCGGGAGGGCTCGCGCTTCGTCGTGCAGGACGCGGAGATCGCGCGACGCCACAAGATGGCGATCGGCACGATCGTCGGAGACGCGCACATTGCCGTGAGCTATCTGCGTGGCGGCACGTTGGGCTCGGTGGAGGAGTCCTTCATTGCGCGCCTGTCGCCCGGCGACCGATTCGTGTTCGCGGGCACGGCGCTCGAGTTCATACGCGTGCGTGACATGAAGGCGTGGGTCAGGCGCGCCTCGAGTGTGAAGGGCGCGATTCCGCGGTGGGCGGGGAGCCGGCTGCCGCTCTCCGGTGAGCTCGCCGAACGACTGCGCGGGCGCCTTGGCGAGGCCTCGCGCGGAGTCTTTCGCGATCCTGAGATGACCGCGCTGCGTCCGCTGCTCGAGGTGCAGCGCAAGTGGTCGGCGATTCCCAATCCCGACGAGCTGCTCATCGAACGAGTGAAGTCGCGCGAGGGCTGGCACCTCTACTTCTTTCCATTCGAGGGACGGCTCGTGCACGAAGGGCTCGCCGCGCTTCTGGCGTACCGGATGTCGCGCCTGCGTCCGATCACGTTCTCGATGGCGTCGAACGACTATGGATTCGAGCTGCTGTCCGCGGAGGAGCCGCCGTTGGAGCTGGCGCTCGACGCGCACCTCCTCTCGCCGGAGCATCTCGCCGAGGACATTCCAGCGTCGCTCAATGCCACGGAGATGGCGAAGCGGCAGTTCCGCGAGATCGCTCGTGTGGCGGGACTCGTCTTTCCCGGATTTCCGCGCGCCGGAAAGTCCGCGCGACAGCTGCAGGCGACGAGCGGCCTGTTCTTCGATGTCTTCCGGCAGTACGACCCGTCGAACTTGCTGCTGACCCAGGCGCATCGCGAGGTGCTCGAGCGGCAGCTCGAGCGCAGCCGAATGGGGCGCGCGTTGCATCGCCTGGCAGCCGCACGCGTGGTCGTCACCTCGCCCCCCAGGATCTCGCCGCTCGCATTTCCGCTCTGGGTCGACCGCAATCGGGAGCGCGTCTCCTCCGAGAAGCTCGCGGATCGCATCAGGCGGATGCAGCTCTCACTCGAGCGCGCCGCGGGTTGAGCGCGTGACGGACGTACTCCCAGGCGCGATCTCGATGGCGGTGAGGGGCGAAGAACTGCAGTTGCTCCCCGATCGCGCGGCGTTCTGGCCGTCCGCGTCCACGCTACTGGTCGCCGATCCACACTTCGGGAAGGCAGCGACGTTTCGCGCCGCGGGCATCTTCGTGCCCGAAGCAACCACCCGGGCAGCGGTCGCTCGCCTCGACACGCTGCTCCGCGCAACCAGAGCGAGGCGCCTGATCTTTCTCGGCGATTTTCTGCATGCGCCCGAGGGGCGGCATCCCGCGACGCTCGAGTCGATCGACGCATGGCGTGCCACGCACGCAGCGACCTCCATGCTGCTGGTGCGCGGGAATCACGATCGTCGGGCCGGCGATCCGCCACAATCGCTGCGAATCGAGTGCGTCGAGAGTCCGCACACGGAGGGCCCATTTGCGCTCGCTCATCATCCCGCATCCGTCGAGGGCTCGTACGTGATCGCAGGACACGTGCATCCCGGCGCACGACTCCGCGGCGCGGGGCGCGAGCGGGCGCGCGTACCCTGCTTCTGGTTCGGAACGGAGATCGCGGTGCTCCCCGCGTTCGGCGAGTTCACCGGACTCGCCGACGTCCAGTCGCGCGAAGGCGACCGGATCTGGATCACGACCGGCACCGAAGTCATCGAGCTCACTTCGTCGACCCGCACGCGGAACGCTCTTCACGGAGCTCGTGGTCGGCAGCGATAGCACGTCGGCGTCGAGACGGGCTCGAAGAAATTGAGTGTGTTGTCAGGCAATTTCGGACGCCCGGAACGAAATCTTACCGGGGTCAATGCGAACGGGCGCAGGGCTTCGTGAGCTTTCGCCACACGATGGATGCTCATCGCGGCACGCCCGATGTGCTTCGACCCGAAACGATGGTGGTGCAGCCCGGACCATTCGAGTATGCGCGAGTTCGACCTTTGTAGTTCGAGCGCACACTCTCATCCGGACGGTATCCCATGTTACCAACACGTTTGATCGCTCGAGTGCTCATCCCCGCCTGCACCGTGGGTGCGGGCATCTTCCTCACCGCCTGTAGCGACTCCAACGGGCCCGGTAGCGGCTCCGGCACGAACCTCTCCATCGCGGTCGCGACGCTCACCGTACCTGGCGCAGGAAGAAGCGTCGCGGCACCGTCGACGGTCTCACTCGATCGGGAGGTGACGAGTCCTGGTGGCGCGCACACACTGGTCATCACCGGGGCAGAAGTGTCTCTGTCGCACCTCGAGCTTGCGAGCGTCGATTCAGCGGGATGCGCAGAGGACGACCATCCCGAGCACGACGACGATCGCTGTCATCAGCTCCAGGCCGGCCCCATGCTCGTGGACTTGCCCACCGACAACTCCGTGGTTTCGCTGCTCACACTGCAACTGCCCGCCGGCACGTACCGCGCGCTCGAGGCGAAGATCCGCCCCGTCAGCGCCGCCGACCAAGGCGGCACCGCCTTTCTGGCCGCGCATCCCGGGTTCGCAAACGCGAGCGTCCGTGTCACGGGGACATTCGATGGAACGCCGTTCACCTATGCCGGCTCACCGAACGCGTCCCTGGAGCTCAGCTTCAACCCGCCACTCACCGTGGGCAGCAGTACGACCACGGTCACCGTGCACGTGAGCATCGACCGATGGTTCGCCGATCGCAACGGCAATCTCATCGATCCATCCACGGCGAACGCCGGCGGCGCGAACGAACAGCTCGTGAGTGACAACGTGCGTCGCTCGTTCCATGCGTTCGAGGACAACGAGCACCGCGGCGATGACGGCCACGGCGACGACGGATTCGATGATGGCTCGGGCAACGGTGGCGGTGGCGGCGACGGCCGCCTCGTTCACTAGAAGGGAGAGGCGCTGCAACGGCTGCTCATTACACGATGGGCAGCCGCAGCAGCGCCTCGCATCCCTCGCGATCATCGCGATTTTCGAGCGTGAGCGTTCCTCCGTGTGCTTCCGCTATCTGCCGGCTCAACGCCAGCCCGATCCCCGACCCTTCCGGCTTCGTGGTGAAAAACGGAACGAACAGGTTGGAGCTGTCCGCGATCCCGAACCCTTCGTCGCGTACCCAGAGATGCAGCCACCCGCCGCACTGCTCCCATCCCACCGCGACACTGCCGCCGGTCTCGAGAGACGCATCCGCAGCGTTGCGCACGAGATTGATGAGCAGCTGATCCAGCTGATCGCTGTCGCCGAGCACGCTGATCTGCTGTGCCTCCTGGATGTCCACGTGCAGCCGCGTTTCCAGCTTCGCCGTTCGCTGCACCCACGTGGGCACGTCGACCATGGCGTGTCGCGGCCCCGGAAGCCGGGCGAGAACGGCGTACGATGTCATGAAGCGGCTCAGCGATCCCGCGCGATTCGAGATGACGGAGAGCCCCTGCCGCACATCGTCCTCCGCCTCCGAGTCGCGCCGTGGCGCGTCCATGAGCGATTGCAGGCTCTCCGCGATCGACTTGATCGGCGCGAGCGAATTGTTGATCTCGTGCCCGAGCACGCGGATGATTCGCTGCCACGCGAGGCGCTCCTCGTCGCGGAGTGCCTTGCTCAGGTCCGATAGCACCACGAGCTGGTGAGGCTGTCCGCTCTCGCGAAACGTCGTTCGCCGCAATTGCCATCGCCCCGCTCCTCCGGGGAACATCGTGTCCACGGTGCGAATCGCATCGCCGCTGAGACACTCCTCGAGGCCGATTTCCGTGCTCGTGCGACCGAGGAGACGCTCGCCGGGCTGCGCCAGGAGACGCTCGCCCGCGCGATTGAGCAGTCGCAGATGATGCGTGCCGTCGAACGTGAAGATCGCGACATCGATCTCCTCCATCACCGTGCGCAAGAGAGCCGTCGCCTCGAGAGAGCTCAAGCGCTGGGATCGGAGCGTTGCCGCGAGCATGTTGACCTCCAGCAACGCGAGTCCGAGCGCGTCGCTGTCGCGCGCACCGCGCGCGCGCGTCGAGAAGTCTCCCTCGCGCAGGGCCGCCAGCATGTTCGAGATCGTCTGCAACGGGCGCACCACGCGTTCGCGCGCCGCGAGCGCGAACGAGAGCCAGCACGCGACGACGAACAGTGTCAGCGTCCAGCGAACCTTCTCATCGTAGCTCCCCAACCAGAGCAGCAGGAGCGCCGTACCGCTCCCTGCCCCGCCAGCCATCAGCGCCAGCGAGAATACGCGCATCTCGTGCGTCAGTCGCCTGCGAAGCCGCCGCTGTTCAGAGGCCATGCGCGGCCAGGCGGCGATAGAGCGCGCTGCGGCTGATACCGAGCGCCTTCGCGGCGTGACTCACGTTTCCGTCGTAGCGCGAGAGCGCCTTCTGAATCAGCACCCGCTCCGCCTCCTCGAGCGTCACTTCGTCCGTGCGCGCGCTCGGCACTGCGCCCGTGCGCAGCGCCAGATCGATCGCCCGCACCTGCTCGCCCTGCGCCAGCAACACGGCGCGCTCCACCACGTGGTCGAGCTCGCGGATGTTGCCGGGCCAGGGATGCTCGAGAAGCGCCTGCATCGCCGCATTCTCGAAGGATGCGAGTGGCTTCCCGTATCGAGCCGCGTGCTTGCGCAGAAAAAAGTTCGCCAGTGGCGCGACATCGTCCCGGCGCTCGCGCAGCGGCGGGAGCTGGATCTCGATGGTGTTGAGACGAAAGAGCAGATCTTCGCGGAAGCGGCCAGCCTCCACCTCGGCGTGCAGATCGACGTTGGTCGCGGCGAGCACGCGCACGTTCACCTGCCGCGGCCGTGAGTCGCCAACCCGCTCGACCTCCCCCGTCTGCAGCACCCGCAGGAGCTTCGACTGCTGATGCAGCGGGAGATTCCCGATCTCATCGAGAAAGAGCGTGCCGCGATCGGCGAGCTCGAACCGCCCCATCCGATCGTTCTTCGCATCCGTGAACGAGCCTTTGACGTGGCCGAAGAGCTCACTCTCGAATACGCCCTCGGAGAGCCCGCCCATGTTCACGGCGACGAACGGATGATTGCGGCGCGGTGAGATCGCGTGCAGCCATCTCGCGGCGAGCTCCTTCCCGGTACCGTGCTCGCCACCGATGAGCACATTCGCATCGGACGGACCCACACGCGACATCAGCTCGAGCACGGGGCGCATGCGAGGCGAGTCCGCAATGATCTCTGGCGCACCCTCGCCGCGGAGAATCTCGTTCTCGCCTTCGAGGCGCTGGGAACGCCGGAGCGCGCGCGAGAGCTCGAGCTGCGAGTTGACCGTGGTCAGCAGCCGCGAGTTGTCCCACGGCTTCTCGATGTAGTCCCACGCGCCTCGCCGCATCGCCTCCACCGCGCTGTCCACGCTCCCCCAGGCGGTCATCACGATCACGGCCATGGTATGGTCCGCAGCCTGCAATCGCGGAAGGATGTCGAGCCCCTCCATCCCCGATGTGGTGTCGCGCGAGTAGTTGAGGTCCATGAGCACGGCATCGAGTGCGCGCGTCTCCACGGCCGACAGAATCTCCGCCACCGAGCGCGCGGTGACGATCTCGAAGCCGCGGCCCTTGAGCATCAGCCGCAGCGCCTCGAGCACGTCGGACTGGTCGTCCGCTATGAGGATGCGCGCAGGACGTTCCTTGGTTCCATCGCCGTTGGTTGCGATCACGAACAATCACCCCCTGAGAACAACCGCACGCTCATCGATCGAGCGTGTGCGGAAATGCGATGTCCGTCACGCGGCTACTCCTCTCGCAGCGTGATGATCGGATCGAGCCGAGTCGCACGCCGCGCCGGAATGTAGCACGCGAGAAGCGCGACTGCGGCCAGCAACAGCGACACGCTGAACAGCGTCAGCGGATCGGTGGCTGCCACGTTGTACAACAGCCCCGCAACCACGCGAGAGAGCGCGAAGGCGCCGAACAGGCCGATGCAAATGCCCGTGCCGGCAAGCGTCGCGCCGTGCGACAGCACGAGATTCAGCACCCTGCGCGGATGCGCCCCGAGCGCCAGTCGCACGGCCAGCTCCCGCGTTCGTTGCGTGACCATGGCGGTCATGACCCCGAAGATTCCGACCGCCGAGAGGGCGAGCGCGATCATCGCGAAGATCCCGAGGAGCGAGGCGCTGAAGCGCTGCGGCGCGAGCGAGCTCTCGAGCACGCTCCGCATCGGACGGATCGTGCCGAGTGTTTGATCGGGATCCAGCGCCGCCAGCTCGCGAGTCAGCGCCGCGGGAACGTTGACGGCGTTGTCTCGCGTGCGCACCACCAGCGTAAGTCCGGGGTACGCCGCCTGATGATGCGGCAGGTACATGGCGGGCGCGGGCTCCTGATCGAGCGCCGAGCGCCGCACATCGCCGACGACTCCGACCACGACGCGCAGCGAATCACTGTTGTATCCGACGGACGCTCGCTTTCCGATCGGATTCTGTCCGGGCCAGTACTTCTTCGCGAAGGCTTCGTTGACGATCATGACCAGCGGCGTCGAATCCTCGTGCGTCATGAAGAGCCGCCCGCTCTTCAGCGGGATCTTCATCGTCGCAAAGAAGTCCGGTGTCACGACATCCAGCATCTCGCCGTGTGCCGCAGCAATTCCCTCTCCTCTCGGCTCACCTTCCAGAGAGAAGCCGATCATCATGTTGTTGCCGCTGAGCGGAAGAATGCTCACCGCGGCAGCGGACAGCACGCCGGGAATGTTGCGAATTTTTTCCAGCGCGAGATCGTAGAAGGCAGTCACTTGCGCGTCCGTCTTGTACTTGCTCTCCGCCGGCGCGGTCGTGGCCGTCAGCACGTTGGAGGCATCGAAGCCGGGATCGACTCGCTGCAGCCGCATCAGCGTCGCACTCAGCAGCCCCGCCCCCGCGAGCAGGATCAGGGAGAGCGCAACCTCCACGATGACGAGAGCGGAGCGCGTGCGATTCGCTCCACCCGCGCCGGTGACCGAGCGTCCACCCTCTTTCAGCGTTCCGTTGAGATCGCCCGAGCTCAGTTGGATGGCGGGCATGAGGCCGAAGAGCAACCCCGTGCCGATGGTCACGAAGGCGGTGAACGTCAGCACGCGCCAGTCGAGCGTGATGTCGTGCACGCGCGGAAGCGCGCGGGGGGCCAGGGCGAGCAGCAGATCGGTGCCCCACACCGCGAGCAGCAGCCCTGCGATTCCTCCGACGACGGCGAGCAACACACTCTCGGTCAGCACCTGGCGCAGTATCACGGAGCGACTCGCGCCGATTGCGGTGCGCACCGCCACCTCCTTCGAGCGGAGCGTCGAGCGCGCGAGCATCAGGTTGGCGACGTTGGCGCACGCGATCAGCAGCAGACAGCACACCGCGCCTGCGAGCACCAGCAGTGACGTGCGCGCTCCGATCACGATGCTCTCTTGCAGGTCCTTCACGGCTACCGTGCGACCCTTGTTCGAGCCGGGATAGAGCGATTCCAGCCTCGCTGCGATCATCCTCAGCTCCGACTTCGCCTGGGCGATCGTGGCCCCCGGCTTCAGTCTCGCGACGCCGCTCAGATAGTGTTGGCCACGGGATTCGGTGAAGGTGGAATCGCCGGCCAGCGTGAGCGGCACCCAGGCATCGATATCGACCGCCCGAATGGGAAAGCCGAATCCCTTGGGCATCACGCCGATCACCGAATAATCCGTTGCATCCAGCCGAACCTGCCTACCGATCACCTTCGGGTCGCCATTGAACACGCGCTGCCACGCGCCATAGCTGATCACCACTTCCCGCCCGCGCTTGGGCAGCTCCTCCTCGAGCGACGGGACCCGTCCGAGCAGCGGCGCGACCTCCAGCACACGAAAGAGGTTCGACGAGATCATCGCACCATTCAGCTGGACTGCCGCATCGCCTTCGCGCAGGCTGAACGCCTGATCCGCATACACGGCGAGATCCGCCTTCGTGGCTCCGGCACGCAGGTCGACGAAGTCCGGCGCTGAGAGCGAGTTCACCTTGACCCCGTCCCGACTCGTGCCGAATGCAATGAGATGCTCCGCATCCGCAAACGGCAGGGGCTTGAGCAGCACTCCATTCACGACGCTGAAGATCGCCGCGCTCGCGCCGATGCCGAGCGCCAGGCACACGACTGCAAGTACGGTGAATCCCGGACGCGAGAGCAGCATTCGCAGCGCAAAGCGCAGATCGCGAACGAAGTGTTCCATGAATCAGCTCACCTCGAAACCGGACTCGCGCAGCTGCGCTTCATCGCGGGCGGCCTGCTCCTGGTTGAGATCCTCGACGATCAGGCCGTCGAAGAGGTGGATCGAACGGTCGGCGTGGCGCGCATACCGCGGATCGTGCGTCACCATGATGATCGTCGCGCCCTGCCGGTGGAGATCGCGAAGCAGCTCCATCACCGCCTCGCCATTCGTCGAATCGAGATTCCCCGTGGGCTCGTCGGCGAGCAGGATGAGCGGCTCCCCCGCCACCGCTCGCGCCACGGCCACGCGCTGCTGCTGACCGCCGGAGAGCTGCGACGGATAGTGCTTCATGCGATGCGACATGCCGACCTTTTCCAGCGCGTCGTGCACACGCTTCTTTCGCTCGCTCCCCTCCATCCCGCGATAGGTGAGCGGGAGCTCGACGTTCTCGTACACGGTGAGATCGCCGATAAGGTTGAACGCCTGAAAGATGAAGCCGATCTGCCGATTCCTCACGCGCGCGCGCTCGGCCGCACTCAGCTTGCCGACGGGCTCACCGTCGAGCAGATAGGTGCCGTCGGTGGGCGTGTCGAGAAGCCCGAGAATCGAGAGGAGCGTGGTCTTGCCACACCCTGAAGGGCCCGCGATCGCGAGATAGCCGCCGCGCTTCACCTCGAGGTGAATGCCCGAGAGCGCGTGCGTCTCGACCTCGTCCGTGTAGTAGACCTTCGTGATGCCGTCGAGGCGCAGCAGCGGGGAGTCCAGCGTTGTCGTGCCGGTCGTCAAGGGCTGAGAGGAGGTCATTGTGATCGCGTGTGAGGGGACGAGAGAAACGGGAACCTTTGGTCGAGCTGCATCATTGCACGCGCACTTTGTCGTGGGAGTCCATGGCCGACATGTCCGAGATGATCACGCGATCGTGCACGTTCAGCCCCTGCTTGATCTCGATCGTGTTCACGGAGCTGCGGCCGAGCTTCACGTTCACGCGCGTGGCCTCCTTGCCATCCGGTGAGAGCCGGAACATTCCAACCGTGCTCTCGGCCTGTCCGTACGACGGGCGCCCCACGTAGAGCACGTCCTTCAGTCGCTCGATCTCGATCGTCCCATCGACCGAGAGATCGGGACGCGCGCCGGGTACCGTTCCGTCGAGCGCGACCTCGACGCCCACGGTCCCGTTCTGCGACGAGGGGTCCACACGGAATACGTGGCCGGGAATGATCCCGTTTCGCGTGTCGATCTGCGTGGGCTGATTGATCTGAATGTCTTTCGCCTGCGTCTCCGGAATGCGCAGCACGGCCTTGAGCTTCCCGGGCTGCGCGACCTTCGCCAGGAGTGTTCCCGGCTGCAGCCACTGTCCCGGCTGGAGCTCCATGTCCTGCACCACACCATCGGCGCCCGCCAGGACCTTCATCGACTGCACCCGGCCTTCCTGATAGCGAACGATGTCGCGCAGCTTGGCGACCTGTTCGCGCTGCAGTGCGATCTGCTGCTTGATGTTGTCCGACATGACGGCCAGGCGCTGCTGCTCGATGCGCATGCGCGTCTCGAGCTCCTGATCCTTGTCGTGCGCTTTGCCTACGTCGTTTTTGGACAGGAGCGTGTCGAGGCCGGCCGCGACCTCCGCGTTGCGCTTCGCCTCGTTGTAGTCGGAGCGCGTGGTCGCCACGACGCCCTCCTGATTGAGGAGCTGCGTCTGGAGATTCGTCTGAAGCGTGACCAGCGCCGCCTCCGCACCATTCAGCTGCTGCTCTGCGGTCAGCGCCTCGAGCTGTACGTCGGGGTTGGAGAGCTCGACCAGCACGGTACCGGCCGTGACTGGCGCGCCGGGCCTCACGAGCACTCGCTCGACGCGCCCTGCGGTGACCGTCGAGACGAATTGAATGCGCTCCGGCTGGAGCGTTCCGGGACCGCGCACCTGCCTGACCATCTCGCCGCGGCGCACGGTGTCGATCCAGAGCGAGCCACGCTCGACCGTGGGAGGCGCCGCCTCGAGGCGGCTCAGCGCGACGGTAACAGCGACGAGCGCCACGATGGCACCGCCGATGAACACGACTCGCTTTCCTTTCTTCGGAGGCTCGCGCTTGATGTCCAAAGTGGTTCTCGAATTCCGGGAAATGCAACGATTGAGTAGCGGCGGATGGCGCACGGGCGCGTCCGGGATGCGCGAGCCGCTAATGGAATGATCGTGCCAGAGGCACCATTTCGTAAGCTACGATTACGCAACGACTTACGATGACGACCGCAGTGTTAGGACACATCGAACGCGTTCGGAATCGAGAAAATGCGTCCCAGAAACGAACACTCTAGCGCCTGCTCGACGGCGCTGTAAACAGTTGACGGCAGGCGTGACCAGGTGTTTACCTTCCCGCTCGACGCACTCCTCTCCTGTCACTCAGCAGTGGGCAGTTTCGGATGCATCACGAGGAAAAGGGCGACCTTGATCTGCTCAAGGCCGACATCGCGGCGCGACTACGGTCCGCCTGCGCGCACTTTCCGCCGGGGGAGTTCGACGACCTCGTGCACCGGATGGCGTGCATCCAGCTGAAGTACACGCGATCGGCCCCACCCGAGACGTCGGAGTGGGATCCCTGAGGAGCGGCCTGCCTCGCTCTCCTGGCGCGAGGGCCTACTGTTCTTTCCCGTCTCCCACGTTCTTCTGCAGGCTTTCGACGAACACGCGAACGTCGGCAGGCGCGGACTCGCCGGGCGTGTTCAACAGCGTCGCCACACTCTTCGCGTTGCCGCCATTCGGAAGCGACGATGATTCGCCGTACACGGCCTTGTTCGCATCGTAGTCGCTCTCCCATTTCGTGCCGGACAGGCTGACACCCGCGAACAGCCCCTTCGTCTTCGAGTACGAATAGATCTCTGCCTTCGCCTTGTAGTCCGTCTCTGCCGACAGATTTCGGCCCACCGGCCCCGCAGCAACCGATGCGCCCGCGCCGATGTCGAAGGTGGAGGACGCGAGTCGCTGCGCATTCTTGTTCACGAACACGAGCACCACATCCGCCGACTGTCCGCCGATCTGGAAGCCGAAGCTTCCGCCCTTGAGGCCGACGAACACCGGTGCACTCCAGCCATTCGCGGTGCGACAGCTCGCCACTCCGAAGCCGAATCGGCCGCCGACGCCGAGTCCGGCCTGCACGACGCCGGGAATCACCGCGATGCAGGTGGCGGAGTTGAGGAGCGACTTGGGTGGAGAGCGATCGGGAACCGAGACGAGCTCGGACAGCACCTCGCTCGCGCGCTGCGCGCGCTTGCTGAACTTGTCGTCGTCCTTATCCTGCGCGCGCGCCACGATCGTGACGAGCGGCGACGCAATCGCGGCGATCACGAGCGTCCGCGCAATGAAGGCAGCTGTCCGTGCGGCGATGCGCGATGAAGATCTGTTCATGGAAGCCTCGTGAGTGAGCGAATCGTTCAGTTCCCGCAGTCAGAAATGGTGGAGCTCGTCATGCAGTGCAATGGCCGTTCCGATCGCCGGGCTGAACCCGAAGGTACCTTCACCGGGTGCCGGGAATGGCTGGGATCATGCATTCGTCGTTTGTCACGGAACAAGGGCTGGAGGACGCAATGACACGGAAAGTACCCGCGCCACGCAGGAACGTGCGCGCGCGGTCCAGAGGAATGTTGCGGCGCGCGCTCTCGGCAGCCGCGATCGCTGCCTTGCCGATGGCATTTGGCACGTGCGCGCATGGTCATTCGCATCGAGACGGCGCGCAGCAGGAGTACATCGTTCACCTCACGAACGATCTCGCGCCACCCTCGGACGTGACCGTGTACGCGATCGGCCAGGATGGGACGCGACGCCTATTGGGAGACGTACCGCCGAACAAGGATCGCGCCCTGAGAATCCCCAACGATCTGTTTCCCGGTACGAGCTTTCGAATCGTCGCGCAGCGCACCGCCGGACGTTCCGTCGTCTCGCAGCCCATCACTGCGACCAGCGGCGGCGGCATCATCGACTGGGATCTGCAGACGAACGCGGTCTGGTTCCCCGAGCCAGCGCAGTAGCTCGCGCGCACGCACGCGAACGGATGGAGTCTACTCCGTTCGCAGCGCGATGCTCGGATCCACGCGAATCGCGCGCGATGCGGGGATCGCACTCGCGGCGAGGGCGACGATCCCCAGGATGAGGGCGACCGTGACGAATACCAGCGGGTCGCGCGCCGATTCCCCGTACAGCAGCGGCTGAACCCAGTGACCCGCGGCAAGCGCGATGGCCACGCCGATGCCGATGCCCGCCAACGCAAAGCGCAACCCCTCGGCGAGTACCATACTCAAGACGTCCCGCGCACGCGCGCCGAGCGCGATGCGCAGCCCGAGCTCGTGCGTTCGCTGCGCCACATTGTAGGCG